>JAKSCH010000102.1 GCA_022360695.1 Gemmatimonadota bacterium | reverse complement strand
CGAGTAGTCGATGGCCGTGGTGAGATAGAACCGACCCACGGCCCGCTACGCTCCGGTGTCGGCGCCGCGCGCGGCCTTACGCTCCGCCTTCAGCTCCGCGAGCGTCACGGTGCGCTGCTCGCCCTGTTCGTTCTGGAGGGTCACCGTCTCCTCGAACAGGTCCCAGGCCTTCACCTGCTCCTCGCCGTCGGCGGTACGGACGCGCTTGCCGACCGCCGGAAAACGCTTCTTCGCCTGGGTGTAGACGGCGTGCTCGTAACGAAGACAGTTCATGAGCCGACCGCACGCGCCGGAGATCTGACTCGGGTTCAGGGAGAGGCCCTGGTCTTTCGCGAGCTGCAAGGTGACCGGCTCGATGGACTGCAACCACGAGCGACAGCACAGCTCGCGACGGCACCGTCCGAGCCCGCCCAGGCGCCGCGCCTCATCGCGAACCCCGATCTGCCGCAGCTCGATCCGCGTCCGAAACGTGCGCGCCATGTCACGCACGAGCGCGCGAAAATCGACACGCTTCTCGGCCGTGAAGTACACCGTGAGCTTGTTGCGATCCCACTGCCACTCCGCCTCGCTCACTTTCATGCGAAGCTTGTGCTTTCCAACCATCTCGCGGGTACGGCGACGAACTTCCACCTCTTGATCGCGAAGCTGTAGGAGTCGCGTCACGTCCGCGGGCACCGCCCTGCGTATGACCTGACGGGAGGGCGGTGGCACGCCCCGCTTGTTGACCGCGTCGCATCCCCCTTCGCAACTCAGATCCGCGGCGGATGCCACGCGCTTGACCCACCCGATGTCCTGACCGCGGTCCGCCTCGACGACGACGTACTCGCGCTCGACCAACGCTTGCGGGCCGACGAAGGCGAAGAAGTCGGAGCGTAGCCCCTTGAACCGCACCTCGAGGATCTGACGGTCGCCGGCGACCATAGCGGGAGCGGCCCCGCGACTGGGCGGCTTCGGGCTCCGGCTCGACGGCCGCTCGGGCGCCTCCGACCTCGGTGATCCGGAGCGCCCGGGTCGCGAGGGGTCGCTCTTTCGCGGCCGGAGCGGTCGCGGCTTACGCGGTCTGGAGCGCCGGCGGTCCCCGCGCTCGTCCGGGCCGCTCACGCCTCCTCCCAGGCACCCATCCGGTAGTACTTCTCGCGGCGCGCTTCGACGAGCTTCTCCGGGTCGATCTTCACCAACTTCTTCAGATGCTTCTGGATCGATCGGCCGACGGAAGCGATGGCGCGGTCGGGGCTCGTGTGGGCTCCGCCTCGAGGCTCCTCGATGACTTCGTCCACCACGCCGTGCTCGAGCAGATCGCGAGCGGTGAGCTTGAGCGCCTCGGCCGCGACATCCGCGTGGTCTCGACTCCGCCAGAGGATGGCCGCGCACCCCTCGGGCGAGATCACCGAGTAGATCGCGTTCTCCATCATCAACACGCGATCGGCGACGGCGATCCCCAACGCGCCGCCGCTTCCGCCTTCGCCGATCACGCAGCTCACGATCGGAACTCGGAGCCCCGCCATCACGAACAGGTTCTCGGCGATCGCCTCGCCCTGACCGCGCTCTTCGGCTCCGAGCCCCGGGTACGCGCCCTGGGTGTCGACGAAGGTGACGACGGGGCGACCGAACTTCTCCGCGAGCTTCATGAGCCGCTTCGCCTTGCGGTACCCCTCGGGGTGCGGCGACCCGAAGTTGCGCCGCAGGTTCTCCTTCATCTCGCGACCCTTCTGGTGTCCGATCATCATGACGGACATCCCGCCGAGCCGGGCCCACCCGCCGACGATGGCGGGATCGTCGCGAAACGAGCGGTCGCCCTTGAGCTCGAACCAATCGGCCCCGGTCCCCTGGATGTAGTCGAGGGCGAACGGGCGATCCTGGTTCCGCGCCAGCTTGACGCGGTCGAAACGAGACAGCCTCGACATCGCCTCGTCCTGGGCGGCGTCGAGCTGCTCCTCGAGCGGTCGAAGCTCGGAGGAGACGTCGATCCCACGCTCCTTCGCTTTGGCGCGCAGCTCTTCGATCTGTGCGCGCAGCTCTTGAAGACCCTGTTGCTCTATCGACATTCGATCTCTATCGATGGTTCACGGACGTCAGCCGCGGACGAGCCGCACGCGGTCGCCCAGGATGTCGCGAAGCTCAGCCATCAGCCCGGCGCTCGGTGCCACCCGCAGCGTTCGCGAGGCGAAACGAGACCGGAGCTCGGACGGCGCGTGACCGTTCGCCTGACCCGAGGCTCCGTTGCTCCCGTCATGCCCTTCCCGCCATTCCAGGAGCAGCGGCCCCCGGCCCGGCGATGCTTCCAGGAGCTCCCGTGCGCGCTGAAACGCGCCCGGCTCCAGATCGTCCCCTTCGCTGATCTTGATCAAGATCCCGACTCGACCCTCGTCTCGCACGTCGGCGAGCGGCCGAACCGCGTCGAGGAAGATCGGCGGGTCATCGTCGTCCCTCGTGTTGCCGGACACCGTGCCGGTCAGGAGCACCGGCCGATCGTCGGTGAGCAACGCCCGGTTCTCGAGCCACGTGTCGCCGAACGCGAGCGCGGTCGCCGTGCCGTGGAAATCCTCGACCGTGAGCCGCGCCCATTCCCGCCCATCTTTCCGAGCGGTACGGACGGAGGCTTCCGTGATCACGCACGGCAGCTCGACCGTGCGGTCGCGGAGATCCGGCAAGCGGGTCGTCTTCGCGTCGAGCGCGTACAGCTCGACGAGATCGCGATAGCGCTCGAGGGGGTGACCGGAGATGTAGAAGCCGAGACGCTCCTTCTCCTCGCGAAGTCGATCGCGCTCCGACCACGACGGGACCTGAGGCAGAGCCGGCGTCGGGCGCGTGTCGTCGTCGTCGCCCTCGCCGAACAGGCTCGTTTGACCGGTCTCCAGATCCTGCCGGCGGAGCTGGGCCTCGTTGAGCATGACGTCGAGCCCCGCCGAGAGCGCGGCGCGGTCGCCGAGCCCGTCGAGCGCGCCGGCGCCGATCAGCGCCTGTACGACCCTCGAGTTGTTGAGCCGCAGGTCGATCCGCTCGAGGAAGTCGAGGAAGGAGGCGAACGGGGCTTCGGCTCGCGCCGCGCGGATCGATGCGATGGCGGAGTGTCCCACGCCCTTGATCGCGCCCAATCCGAATCGGATCGCCGAGCGCGCCGGGTCGTCCGGATCGTCGACCACGGTGAAGCGGTACCCCGACTCCTCGACCGAGGGCGGAAGCACCCGCAACCCGAGCAAGCGCGCGCTCCCGATGTAGGAGACGACGGAATCGGTGCTCCCGATCTCGGACGAGAGCAGGGCCGCCATGAACTCGGCGGGATAGTGCGCCTTGAGCCATGCGGTTCGATACGAGAGGAGCGCGTACGCGACGCTGTGCGCCTTGTTGAACCCGTAGCGACCGAACGTGCGGATCAGCTCGGCGATCTCGCTCGCCTTCGCGTCCGGGACGCCGCGTTCCACGGACCGTTGGACGAAGTCCGCGAGCACGCGGTCGGTCAACGCGGCGTCCTTCTTACCGACCGCCTTGCGGAGCACGTCCGCTTCGGCCAGCGAGAAGCCCGCGAGGACGTTTACCGCCCGCATCACCTGCTCTTGGTAGGTGATCACGCCGTACGTCGGCGCGAGCACGTCCTCGAGGTCGGGGTGCGGGTAGTCGACCGTCCGCTCGCCGCGTTTGCGCTCGATGTAGACGTCGGTCATGCCGGAGTCGAGCGGACCCGGTCGGATCAACGCGTTCACGGCGACGAGATCGTCGAATCGGTCGCAGCGCATCGCCCGCAGCTTGTCGGTCGCGAGGCTCGACTCGAACTGGAACACGCCGCTCGTCCGCCCGCTGGCCAGCATCTCGTAGACTGCGGGATCCTCCCGCCCGTCGGCCTCCCAGTCGACCGTCACGCCGTGACGCTCTTCCACCATGCGGGCGGCGTCCGCGATCACGGTGAGGGTACGAAGACCCAGGAAGTCCATCTTGAGCATGCCCGCCTTCTCCAAGGCGACCATGTCGTACTGCGTGATGACGGCGTCGGCGCCGTTCTTGGTGTCCGAGCAGACCGGCACGTACTCGTCGAGCGGTCCCGGCGCGATCACCACGCCGGCGGCGTGGACCGAGCTGTGCCGCGAGAGCCCTTCGATGCGCTCCGCGTAGTCGAGAAGCTTCTTGATCTGCGGATCGGCGCGGTCGAGCTCGGCGACTTCCTTCACCTTCTTGCGAGCTTCATCCACCGTCATCGCGAAACCCGGCGTCGACGGGATCAGCTTCGCGAGCCGATCGGTGTCGGCGGGAGAGAACCCGAGCACGCGACCCACGTCGCGCACCACCGCTCGGGCCTTCATGGTCCCGAAGGTGATGATCTGTCCGACGGACTCCTGGCCGTACTTCTCGCGGACGTAGTCGATGACCTCGCCCCGGCGCTCGTAGCAGAAGTCGATGTCGATGTCGGGCATCGACACGCGTTCCGGGTTCAGGAACCGCTCGAACAGGAGATCGAACTCGAGCGGATCGACATCCGTGATGCCGAGCGCGTAGCAGATGATCGATCCGGCGGCCGAGCCTCGACCGGGCCCCACCGGTATGTCGAGCTCGCGCGCCGCGCGGATGAAGTCCCACACGATCAGCAGATACCCCGCGTAGCCCGTCCGCTCGATCACCTCGAGCTCGTAGCCGAGCCGCTCGCTCACCTCGTCGGGGAGCGGGTCGCCGTAGCGCGCCTTCGAGCCCTCCGTGGCCTCGTGGCGGAGCATCTCCATCGGACCGTCGAACCGGTCCGGGAGCGGGAAGCTGGGGAGGTGGTACTGCTGCTCGAACTGGACATCTCACCGCTCGGCGATCTCGACCGTCTCCGCGAGCAGGCCGGGCAGGTCCGGAAACAGCTCGGACATCTCGTCCGGGCTCTTGAAGTAGCTCTCCTCGCCGTGGAACCGCAGGCGGTTCGGATCGCCTTTGTCCTTGCCCGTCCCGATGCAGAGCAGCGTGTCGTGTGCGTCCGCGTCCTCGCGGTGCATGTAGTGGGCGTCGTTCGTGAGGACGAGCGGAAGACCGAGCTCGTCGGCCAGCCGGAAGATCCCCTCGTTCACCTTCTCCTGATCGGGGATGCCGTGGTCCTGGACCTCGAGCCAGTAGCGGTCCTTGAACACGCGCGCGTGCCACTCGGCGGCGCGCTTCGCGTCGTCGTATCGCTCGTGCTGTAGATAACGCGCGACTTCGCCGGCTAGACACGCCGACAGACATACGAGCCCTTCGGCGTGCTCTTCGAGCACCTCGTGGTCGATCCGCGGACGCCGATAGAACCCCTCGGTATACCCGATCGAGGACAGCTTGATCAGGTTGGCGTAGCCTTTGGCGTTCTCGGCGAGCAGCACCAGATGGGCGTAGTTGGCCGGCGCCCCCTCGACGCGCTCGCGAGAGCGTCGATCGCCGTACGCCACGTACGCCTCGCACCCGATGATCGGCTTGATGCCCTTCGCCCGGGCTTTCTCCTGGAACTCCCAGGCACCGAACAGATTGCCGTGGTCCGTGAGCGCGAGCGCCGGCATGCCGAGCTCGATCGCCCGATCGATCAGGTCGTCGATCCGGTTCGCGCCGTCGAGGAGCGAGTATTCGCTGTGCGTGTGGAGGTGTACGAACTGCATCGCGGGTCCGCCGTTACGCGCTAACGCAGCGGAACGACCCGAGGATCTCCTGGAGCTGGAGCATGTACTCGTATTTGGGCTCGTTCGGCGCGTACAGGTAGGCGTCTACGAAGTAGGTCCGCTCCGGGCAGTTCACGAGCCACACCACGAACGGGCCGGCGGCCGGGAAGTCGCCGCGCTCGTCGCGCCACACTCCCGTCACCTCGAGCGCTTCGGATCCGTTCAGATCGAACGCGATGACGTTCGAGTTCGTGTCGTCGATCCCCTGCGCGACGTTGTATTGCGTGTCGTCGAGCGCTGCGCGCCACTCGAGCGCGAGCTCGCGGGTCAGCGAGTCCACCGTCGGTCGCCAGGCCACGAGGACGGATCGGATGAGCTGACTCGGATCCGGGTTGTCGTTGCGCGCGATGAACACCGAGTCGCCGTCCTCCAAACCGCGCGCGATGCGGTCGTACACTTCCGGGACATCGATCGAGAACCCGAAGCGGCGGCCGAGATCGGCGGCGAGCGCCGTATCGGGCGGGGTCGCGAACATCCGCCGGAGCACGTACGCCCGGTAGCTCTCGTCGACCGCGTTCAGCACCGACGGGAGCGCGGCGACCCAGGAGTTCACCTCGTCCTGGCGGCGCAACAGCGCGACCGTCACCGTCTGGCCGCGCGCCCAGTGATCCGCGACCTGGAAGACCCGACCCGGCTGGATACCGCCGAGGATCACGCCCGCCGACTCGGCCAGCCGCTGCACGAGGGAATCCTGATCCGTCCCGAATACGAGCACGTTACGGAAGATCCGTAGCTCGTTGAACGCGGGCGCGCTCGGATCGATGCCGGTCACGACGTACTGCTTCTCGTCGCGCGTCGTGAAGATGACGGGCTCGAGCACGTCGTAAGTCTGCTGCTCGACCTGCTGCCACAGCGAGTCGGGCGCGATGACGATGAGGCTGTTGGCCTCGCCCATGGCGGTCGGCTGACTACAGGCCGTGAGGCCGGATATGACGGACAAAAAAAGCGCTCCGGGAGCGCGAAGGGGGCGGAGTCTCATCGTGCGAAACCTAGCTTGACACGCCATGCCTCGCATCCCCAATAACGAAGGCGGGTTTCGATCGACCGAGCCGACGGTCGGATCGGAGCTCATGTCCGGGCACGGAGAGGTTGGATCATGGCGACACGGCACGCGTGGGCCGCGACCCTTCGGGCAGAGATCGATGAGGACGTCTGGGACGACGAGGGGTTCGGCGACGAGGATTGGACGGAAGAAGAGGACGACGAGGAGCGCTGGGAAGAAGAGGAATGGGGCGAGGACGAAGAGGACGAGCTGGACTGGGGCTAGTGTGGCCCGATGGCTAGCGTGGCTCGATCCCGACGCGCGTTCCTAGCGGATTGGCTCCGTGCCTCAGCGCTGTGCGCCATCGCACCGCTCCCGCTCGATCGGTTCGGCGTCGCCGCCTGTGTCGCGGGCGAAGATGTTCGCCCCGCTCGCAACCCGTCGTTCTCGAGCTCGCCGTTCGAGCTCGGCGTCGCCTCGGGCGAGCCGGGGCCCGATGGCGCGGTGCTGTGGACCCGTCTCATGGGGGTCTCCGACCCGACCTCGGCCGTGCCCGTTCGCTGGGAGGTGTCGGCGGACGAGGGGTTTCGGCGCATCGCGCGGACCGGCGAGGCGATGGCGCACCCCGATCTCGCTCATTCCGTCCACGTCGAGCTCGACGGACTCGAAGCCGGACGACACTACTGGTACCGGTTCCACGCGGGCGACGCGACCAGCCCCGTAGGGAGGACTCGGACCGCCCCCGCGCCGGGCTCCGAGCCCGGGCGGTTCGACTTCGTCTTCACCTCCTGTCAGCACTACGAACGTGGCTGGTATACGGGATACCGGCACATGGCGCGCGAGACCTGCGACCTCGTGGTGCACCTCGGCGACTACATCTACGAGGAGGGGCCCGGGCTACGGACGGATCTCGTCCGGCGACACGACACGCCGGAAGTCCGAACGCTCGAGGCGTATCGGGCCCGCTATGCGCTCTACAAGCGAGATCTCGATCTCCAGGCCGCGCACGCCGCCTTCCCCTGGGTGTTCACGCCCGACGATCACGAAGTCGACAACGACTGGGCGGGCGAGCACAACCACGAAGGCATGACGCCGTCCGTGTTCCTCGCGCGCAGAACGGCCGCGTTCCAGGCGATGTACGAGCACCTCCCGCTTCGATCCGGCGCGATACCGACCGGGCCCGACGCGCAGCTCTTCCGCCGGCTCGACTTCGGCGCCGCGATGCGGCTCCACGTCCTCGACACCCGGCAATACCGGACGATCCAGCCGTGCGGTGGCCGGCGGGCCGTCCCGTGCGACGAACGGTTCGCCGATGGCGCCACGATCCTCGGCGAGGCACAGGCGACGTGGCTCCGCGACGGGCTCGACGCGTCGCCCGCGCGCTACAACGTGATCGCCAACCAGGTGTTCATGGCGCGTCTGCTCGAGGGCGAGGGCGAGCTGACCCTCGCCATGGACAAGTGGGACGGGTACCCGGAGGACCGGCAGCGGCTGATGGCGTTCCTCGACGAGCGGCGACCGTCGAACCCCGTCGTCATCACGGGCGATCTCCACACGAGTTGGGTCAACGACCTCAAACGCGACTTCGAGCGACCGGATTCGGCGACGGTCGGGACCGAGCTCGCGGGGACGTCGATCAGCTCGAGCGGCGACGGGGTCGACGTGTCGCCGCAAGGCGTGAACGCGATGAGCCTCAACCCGCACGTCAAGTTCTTCAACGCACAACGCGGCTACGTGCGCTGCTCGCTCGGCACGGATCGCCTCCGGGCGGACTACCGCGTGATGCCTTTCGTGACCCGACCGGACGCGCCCATCGCCACCCGAGCGAGCTTCGTCGTGGAAGACGGCGTGCCGGGCGCCACCGAGGCCTAGCGGGCCCGGCTTTTCACCCGTCGGCTTCCCGGACGTTCCTGGATCACGACCCGATCCCTTCGACGGCCGGACCCTCGTCGCGATCACGTCCGAGGTCCGGCGGACAGGAGCCGCTCCACATGATCCGACACGACCCCGCTACCGTCCGCGCGATCGAGCCCCGGTACCGGGAGATCTACACCCACGCCGTGGAGACGCGACCGGCCGGCGGTCGCCAGCTGTACGTCTCGGGCCAGGTCGGCGTCCGACCCTCCGGAGAGGTCGAGGCGACTTTCGGCGACCAGTGTCGTCGCGCGCTGGAGAACGTCGAGGCGCTCCTCACGGCCGCCGGGATGAGCACCGAGCACATCGTGAAGGCGACCTACTTCCTGACCCGCCGCGAGGATCTTCCCGAGCTTGCGGCGATCCGGGCCGAGCGGTGGGGCGGCGTGCGACCGGCCGTGACGACGCTGGTCGTGTCGGCGTTGGCCGCGCCCGAGCTCCTCGTCGAGGTCGAGGTGATCGCGCAAGAGGAAGCGGGCTAGGACGGCGCACCGGCGGCGGCGCTCGCGATTCGATTCGGTGTCATCCAACCCCCTTGAAACCCACGGCGGGTCCCGCCGTATATATTTCATTGAAATATATTGGACTCCACCTGCTACACTCGACTAGGGGCCCCGTCGTGTTCAGTCATGCGCTCAAGAAAGGGAACGCGGAACTACTCGTGCTCGCCCTCCTCGCGGAGGACGCGCTCCACGGATACGAGATCGCCAAGCGCATCGAGTCGCGCTCGAGCGGTCTGCTCAACTACCGGGTG
>JAKSCH010000096.1 GCA_022360695.1 Gemmatimonadota bacterium | reverse complement strand
GAAGGCCTCGAAGGAGATCTCGTTGTCTCCGGGCAGCAGAGTGATCGTGCCCTTCGACTGGCCGACGCTCGTCTCGCTCGGCGAACAGTTGAAGTACGGGTTCGACGTCCAGGTGAACGCCGACGTGAGCGTGTCGATCGTGGAGCCGTTTCGTAGCACTTCGATGTGGTTCTGATTCAGCGTGGTCGCGCTGCACCAGAACGCTTCCAGGGTTTGTTGGGCATCGAGGATCGTATCGACAGCGGGCGTGACCGCGTCGAGTCGCGGAACGGTGGACGTCGTGACGGTGAGACTGGTCGAGCCGGTGTCGTGGATCGACGAGTCCGTGTCGAGGGTCGCCTTGAGCCGGACCGACCCGGTGCTTGGAGGGGACACGCCGGCGTCGTACTGCACCCAGATCGTGTCCTTCTCGCCCTCCGCGAGCGATACGCTCGACTGTTGTCTCTGACAGTTGTCCGCGATGGGGGCGCAGGGCGTGCTCAGGTTGAAGACGGAGTTCCCGCTCGTACCCGTGGACGTGTTCTCGACGACGAAGTCTTCCCGGTGGCCGGTGCTACCCTCGGTTCTGATTACGCTCGATTTGAGCGCCGTCACGTCGACATCCGGCTCCGCGGGGGGACTCGAAGAGTTCGTGATGGTGAGGGTGAAGGTGCCCTGGTCGTTCGAGTAGTCACGCAGCTTGGCGGTGATGACGTTGTTCCCGCCCGGTTCGACCGTGATCGTGCCCGAGACGCGTCCTTGGCTGAACAGGTCAGGGGCCGCGCAGTCGAACACGAACGTCGGCGAGTACGAGAACGAAGACGACACGTCGTCGTTCGAGCCGTCGGGTCTCTGGACCATCACATCGATCGTGTTGCCGTTGAGCGAATCCGGCGGAGTCGCCTCGACGCACCAGTCGAACATCACGTTTGCGGTGCCCGATGGGTGGTCGCTCCCCGCAGCGGGCGAGTGCGCGGCGACGAAGGGGGTCGCTAGTGAACGAGCCGCGAAGCCCACCCCCGCCATGCCGAGGAGCAGCGCGCTCGCGACCAACCATTTCGTGAGTCCGTGGATTCGACCTGTGACCACTCCCATCCGAGCCTCCAAGCGTGTTGAGTCGACGTACGTCGTGCCTGGAGTGCCCTATAGGAGAAGCGTGTGCCAAACGCGGCACATTGCCGCAACCCGTTGAAATAAAATCGCTTATGAGGAATGAAGCTGAATCGAACCCATCGTTGTCACTCTCAAACCTGAGAGTTCAAAACCGTCGTTTTCTCAGAAATGAGAGTCTGACCGATGTTTCGGTCGAATCAGAGTTCGAGGAACGGTAGAATGCGGGCTCCCGAGGGATGAGAACCCGGTAGTTGGGTCGAAACGGACTCCATCTCGCTCCGTTTGGCGACGACCGACTCTCAAACTTGAGAGTCGGTCTCGAGACCACCTACGAGCCGGCGCCGACGTGGCCGACCGTGGTGTGCCGGAGCAGCTCGACCGCGTCGCGGGACACGCGCGCGGTGACCACCACCTCGTCGGAGCGGGCACCGTCCCGGATCAGCTCGAGCGCGGTCGACGCCCGGTGCGCGCGCGCCGGTCGGTGGGGTTTCACGGCCGGCGGTCGGCGCAGCGCGAGCCGGAGCACGAGCAGCCCGATCAGCGCGACCGTGAGCAGCGCCGGCAGCATGCCGACCGGCTCGGACACCGTGCCGCCGGCCGCTTGCGCCGCTTCCGCGATCCGCGCCATGAGGAGATCCCGCG
>JAKSCH010000384.1 GCA_022360695.1 Gemmatimonadota bacterium | reverse complement strand
GCCCGCCACGTCCTCGCCGAAGTGCTCGAGCAACGCGAAGGGGTTTCGGGACGAGACGCCGAACCGTCGTCCCCAACTCTGTAGGATGGCTTCGCTGTCCGGTAACAGGTTCTCCAGGAAGGCTCGGACCGTCGGCTCTCCGTGCTCCCGGCGCGCCAGGGGAAGCGAGAGCGAGAGCGGGTACGCGCCCGGATCATCCCTCCAGGCCGGATCGTAGCGCAGGTTTATGCTTCCCCTGTCCTGCCAGACGCTCCCTATCCGGTGACCTTCGAGCAGGACGATCAGCTCACGATTCATCCGGACCCTCGCGACGAGCTCGGTCCAAAACGTCGCTCAAAGAGACGCGCGCCCGGCGATCGTGGGCGCCGGAGGCCCGAGCCCCGATGTCGCATGCAAGGCCGAGGGCAGAGATTGCCTTCAGTACGAGGCCGAGGCGGAGCGTAGACTTCCCCCGCTCGAGGTCGAGGACCCATTGCCGCGAGGTCCCGATCCTCCGCGCGAGCTGGGCTTGTGTGAGTCCCACATCCTCTCGGGCCTCGCGAAGCCGCAACCCCAGTTCGCGTGCCGTTTTTATTCGCATGGACGTCTCCGGCGCAGGACTCCCGGGAATGGACACCAGGGGGATCGCGGACGATCCAGCGAGCCACATATGTATACGATCGACTACATGACACGATATGTCAACGATCAATTACTTATGTCAACATGTCAGCGATCGAAGTCGGTAGCAGTGCCCCATGCGCCGCGGACCCGTTCCGACCCGGCGGGCAGGCGCCGTCCCGGGGTCGTTCGTCCGATGGCGCTCGACGTCCCTAGCCCCCGAGCTCGTCGAAGATCCCCTCGATCCGGCGGCGCAGGTCGGCGTCGGGGAGCTCGCCCCGACCGGCGCCCATGTTGTCGATCATGTGCTCGGGGTCGTCCGTGCCGGGAATCACGACGGTCACCGCCGGGTTCGCGATGATGTACTTCAGGCAGAGCTGCGCCCAGCTCGTGGCGCCGATCTCGCTCGCGAAGTCGGGGAGCGGCCGGTCGCCCACGAGCGAGAAGACGCCGCCGCGGCGGCCCGCGAAGGGTCTCGCCACCACGACCGACAGGCCGTGGTCCGCGGCCAGCGGGAGGATCCTCTCCGCGACGGCCCGATCCAGGACCGAGTAGTCGATCTCGATCGTGTCGAGGCTCTCTTCCCGGATCAGCCGCTCGAGCTCCGGATACTGCTCCTCGCTCATCGTCGTGACGCCGATGTATCGGGCCCGGCCGGCCTCCTTCCACTCGCGCAGGATCGGCAACAGGATCTCGACGCCATCGAGAAAGTGGACCCGCAGCGCCGCTACCCGATCGACGCCCAGCGCGGTCATGCACGCCTCGAGCGAAACCACGCCCGCATCGCGGGTCTCCGGCGTCGGGACCTTCGTCGCGATGAACACATCGTCGTGGGCGTCCAGCTCACGGAGGATCTGGCCGATGACCTCCTCGGCCCGCCCGCGTCCGTAGATCCGCGCGGTGTCGATGAAGCGAGCGCCGTGCTCGGTCATCGACCGCACGATCTCGCGAAGCGGCGCGATCTCCTCCTCGCCCCGGGCTCCCCACTGATTCGTGCCGACGCCGACGACGGGCAGTCGCTCGTCCGTCCCGGGGATCGGCCGGGTCAGGATCTCCTGGGCGCGGGTCGGCATCTCGCCAAGCAGCGGCACCCGGCGACCGACGGCCAGCCCGGCCCCTGCGAGAAGTCCCAGCTTGATCGCGTCGCGGCGGGTCGTGCTTCGTGGGTCGGTCATCTCACTCCTGCTCGTGTAGGTGTGGGTGGCGCTCGTAGCCTCGCTCCTATCGGACCGCCGGACCCGTGCGAGAGGCTACGGCGGGGGACGGCGGGCGGACAGAATCGCCATGGCTCCCGCCGCGCACCTCAGTCCGTAGACCGCCCCGGTGTAAAGAGACATCCGTAGGCAAAATCGACGAGATGACCGGTTTATACCGGCGGAGTTCGAGAGCCGTCACGACAATAACCCGAGCCCGAAGACGTGATCGAGATAGATCGCGGTGTAGGGGATATCGAACACGAAGGAAAACAGGATGACCAAGGTCATGAACGCGGACCACACCGCGTAGGCGGAGCGTTCGTTCACGAAGGGCCTGCGCTTTAGGAGCAGGTACAACGCCGGGGACCAGAACACGACGTGCAGCAGGGCGATGAACCCGGACAGCGGCACGATGTCCGCCAGCGCTTGAGAGAGGACCGCCGTGGCGAATACGCTGAGAAAGCCGCCCACGGCCCACCGCGCTTCGACGCGCCGCCGCACGAAGATCAGCCCGGCCACGAAGGTCAACTGCATGATGCGGAGCCAGATCCGCACCCATGGTGGCACATTTGCCCTACCTTCGGCATTCCAAATCTGTAGAGCGCCATGCCCGGACTCGTAGGCTTGCGCGTACGCGGCGTTCACGAGGACGAAGCCGAAGAGTCCGAGGACCAAGAGCACACCGAACCACCGACGGCATGATTCAAGGGCCGCACTCGACCTCCCGACACAGCGCACCACAGCCTTTTTCAGCACCCTTCTTCGTCCGGTTTCGGGAAAGAGCTCGACATGGTGTTTCGGGGCTCCTCGTTGCCTCGCCTCTATCGAGACACCTGATCGGAGGGCGTCGCTGAACGAGATTTTCCTCGGCTCAGGCCGAAGGGTATCGAGGGGTAGAAGATGGGCATGATGAGGACGCACAGCAGTGCGTGGGTACCGCTGTGATTCTGACGAGCCCGCAGCCGGGGGCTGACCGCCGGCCTGGAAGACGTTTCAGCTGAAACGCGCGTGCCGCGTCCGACGGGCGATTGTCCGTCGACTCGCGCCGTCAGTCCTCTGCCAACACCGTCGACAGGTCGATCTCCCCGACGGTCTCGTCCCCGAGTCGTACCGGGAGGAAATCCACGAACCGTTCGTGACGCGGGTCCGCCGTGAAGCGCCACACTTCGACAGCTCGAAGATCGGGATCGACCGTCCAGTACTCCGCGACGCCGTGACGCTCGTATAGCATGTGCTTCACGCCCGTGTCGCGGCTCGCCGTCGTCGGGGAAAGGATCTCCACGACGAGATCCGGGGCCCCCTTGAGCTCATCCGGCGCGACGATTCCGCGCCGCTCGTTCGAGATGAAGAGGAGGTCGGGTTGAACGCCCTCACCGGTAGCCGGGAAGTGCACGCCGAGCGGCGCATAAAGCACGTGACCGTGCCCGGCCTCGGCGAGGATCGGCACGAGCTCCAGATTCAACCGTTGCGAGCGCCATGCCCACATTCTATCTCCGGCGGTCGACGGGATCGAACCCTCCACGACATGGTGCCGCGGTCGGTCAACGTGCCGTCAACCACCTGTCGCGGGTCCCTGGGACGGACCGGCGGGACGTCCTACAGCCCGCGCAAGCCGGGCGTTTCCCCGGCTCTGCGACGATTCCCCGGCTCCGCGACGAACGGGTCAGCCGACTCGGTCCGCCACCGCGCGGGCCACGTCGAGCATGGGCGCCACGAAATCGCCTTCGCGCTCCGACAGCATTTGCAGCGAGAGGGTGACGGACGCGTCGCCCTTCACGAATTGGACGGCCACGGCGCCCGTCGCTTCGTCGACGTTGTACCGACCCCTGTCGCCGACCTCGGCGGGCGTGTGCGGTCGCCGGATCGTGATCTGGTCGTACAGATCCGCCGGGTGTCTCATGATCGTCAGGAGGGCCCAACCCTCGGGCCCTTGGAAGACGCACACGTCGGGAGCGCTGTCATCGCCCTCGGCGGCGTCCACGGCGCCGGATCCGAGGAGCGTCTCGACGGTCGCGAGATCGACCATCGTGCAGCCGAGCGGGTCGGGCCCCGGCGAAGCGGTGGGGCCGAGGAGCATGATCAGGGCTCCCGTGATGGTCGAAAGAAGTGTCGTCATCGTGTTCCTCCGTTGGCGTCAAGCACCGTCATCGGTACACCTGCCCAGGTGCCGCGTGAACCACTCCTCCACGCGCCGGTAGAGATCGATCCGATTCTGCGGGTCGCGGAAGCCGTGGCCTTCGGGGTACGTGTGGGCCTCGTACTCGATCCCGTGCCGCTCGAGCTCCGCGACCGCGAGCTCGAAGTTGAGGAACGGGGCGCGCACGTCGCGCTCGCCGTGCTGGATGAGCACGGGGGCGGTGATGTTCGAGATCCGCGCGACGGTCTCGGACTTCTCGTAGATGTCGGGTCTCTCCTCGGGCAGCCCGCCGTGTCCGTCCACCGTGAACACGCGTCCGAGCCGGTCCTGGTGCTCGAAGGTCTGGCGCTGCGAGTAGATCCCGGCCATGGGCGCCGCGGCGGCGAACTTGTCGGGCGTTCGCGTGATGGCGGCCATCGATTGCATCCCGCCGTAGCTGTAGCCGTAGATGCCGACGCGACCGTTCACGTAGGGGAGCGCGCGCAGATAGTCGGCGGCCGCGCCCGGATCGTACGCCATCCCGTTGAGCCAGTCTTCGTCGCCGAGGTCCTGGAACCCGCGCCCGAACCCGGACCCGCCGCGGTAGTTGATGGCGAGCACGACGAAGCCCTTCGAGGCCAGGTACTGCTCGGTCAGGTTCTGCCCGGCCAAGTACGAGTTCGTGCCGCCACCGTGGACCTGGACGAGCGCCGGGCACGAGGCGCCGGCTTCGATCTCATCGGGCAGGTACAGGAACCCCTGCACGTAGAGGCCGTCGAAGCTCCGGTAGGAGACTTCGATGGGCGATACGATCGACGACCAGCGGGGCGCGAGCTCCGTGAGGCGACGCGGCGGGCCGCCCGCCGCGTCGACGACCCAGGCCTCCCCGCCCTCCGTCGCGGAGGACCGCACGAACGCGAACCGGCTCGCGTCGGACGACGCCGACACGCCGCGCATGACCCCGCCCGTGTTCGTGACCCGCGTTGCGACGCCCCCTTCCGTCGGCACGGACCACATGTGGTGCTCGCCGCGCTCCTGGTAGGTGAAGTAGAGACGCGAGCCATCGCCCGACCAGAACGGCTCGAAGCGATACGCCGTCGCGTAGACCTCCATGTCGAGCGGGACCTCGGGTCCACCCGCCGGATCGAGCAGGTAGATGTCCGCGATGTCGAGGTACCAGTACTCGCCTTTCTTCGTCCCGAGCAGCGCGATGCGACTCCCATCCGGAGACCAGGCGGGCGTGGTGGAGATCGCGCGCAGCGTGCGGGTCAGCCGACGCTCGCGTCCGGTGGCGACATCGACGAGCCACACGTCGTCGGACCAGTAGTCCGCCTTGTTCGCGACGTAGGCGATGGTCGATCCGTCCGGCGACCAGGCCGGCTCGAACCGCACCTCGTCGGCGGTCATCGACGACTCGGTGAGCTGACGGGGCTCGCCGCTCCCGTCGGCCGCGACCAGCCAGATGTCCTGGCTCCCGCTCCGGGTGGAGTAGAGCGCGATCGTTTCGCCGTCGGGGGACCACGTCCACCCGCGAGCGCCCTCCAGATCTCGCGTGACCTGGCTCGGTTCTGCCCCGTCCAGACCGACGCGCCACACCTGCCCGTCGCGCCGGAAGGCGATCGTCCGGCTGTCGGGCGACCAGACCGGACCCGACCCCTCGACCCAGAGGTCGAGCGTCGCCGCGGGGTCCGACAGATCGAGCCGGTAGATGCCGCGCCCGTCCGGGCCGTCGGCGGTGATCGCCACGATGGCGCCGTCGGGTGAGATCTCCGCGCCGGACACGCCGCCCGGCGCGCCGCGGTAGATGTTCTCGAGCGTCAGCGCGAGGGCGGACGGGTCGTCCGGGACGTCGGAGTCGGATCCACCCGGCGCGGCGCACCCCGCCAGCAGGGCGGCGACGACGGCACCTAGCCCCGTGGAGCGGGCGCGGCGCCGGACACTCGGCGCGGACGAGCCGTTATCGCGGCAGATACCGAACGCCGCGGGGCCGGCGCGGCGCCGGACGCCCGACGCGAACCAGCCTGCGCGGCACCGAGCGCCGCGCGCGGGGCCGCCCCTACCGTGCACCACCACCCTGCTCCGTCGTCGCGGTCGCGTCGTCCGCCCCGAGGTGCCGATCGTACCACTCGAGGATCCGCGCGTAGTAGTCGCGCACCTCGGCCTCGGTCGCGCGCGGCATCCCGTGCCCGCCGTTCGTGTAGTTCACCCACTCGACGTCCTTACCCAGCCGCCGAAGCGCGTAGTACATCTCGAGCGTCGTGCGCGCCGGGACGTTGTGGTCCTGCTCTCCCGTCATCAGGAGCAGCGGGGTGTCGATCCGATCGGCGAACATCACGGCGGAGTGCGCGATGTACTTGTGCGGCTGCTCCCACAGCGTCGCGCCGATCCGGTCCTGGCTGTTCTCCGGCGCGTGGATGTTCCGAACGCCGAGCCGCGGGCTGTCGGTGTAGAAGCTGATCATGTCCACCTTGCCCGAGATGTTGATGGCCGCGGCGAACCGATCGGTCTGCGTCACGAGGAGATTCGTGGCGTAGCCGCCGTAGCTCGTCCCGTGCACGCCCAGCCGGTCCGGATCGGCGATCCCGCGCTCGATGAGCGTGTTCGCCGCCGCGGTCACGCCCTTGAGCCACGCCTCGCCCGGGAACCCGATCTCGAGGTCCACGGAGGGCTGCATGACCGCGTAGCCGGCGTTGTTGAGGAGCGCGATCGTCGAGTTGAAGCGGTCGTCGAAGAACGTCTCGTAGACCAGGAACACGGTGGGGACTTTCGCCCCCTCGACGTAGTCGACGGGATAGTAGAGCACCCCGTAGAGCCGGTCACCATCGACATCGAGGTAGTCGATGAGCTCGGTGCGACCGAGCGCCTTCGAGGCGAGTGCCGGGTTCGACTCGACGAGGCGACGCGAGTCGGAGAAGTCCGCGCTCGCGACGTAGAGGTCGTAGGGACGATTGCCCGACGCCGCGCGGTAGACCCAGGTGCTGCCGTCCTCCGAGAGCGCGAAGCCGGAATAGATGCGCTCGTCGCGCATGAGCTCCCGCAGGTCGCCCGACGATCGATCCCAGCGCATGACCCCGCGGTCCCACTCGGTTCGGGAGGCGTATTGGAAGTAGATCGCCGCTTCGTCGGGGCTCCAGTCGAGCAGCGTGTACCGAGGCGCCGTCTCGCGCTCGTCTTCGTCCTCCGGACGCTCGATCACGAGGATCCGCTCGCGCGTCTCGACGTCGATCAGCCAGATCCCCGCGTCGGTCGATGCGAGCACCGACGCTCCGTCGGGCGACACGCCCTGGACGTTGAACCGCTCGGGCTCGTCCTCCGCGTCCTCTTCCTCGTCCTCGCCCTCGCCGTCCTCCGACGAGTCTCCTTCCTCTCCCTCTTCGTCGGACCCGGTGAGCCGGGCCGGCTCCCCACCCGTGATCGCGCCGAAGTAGACGTCGCCCTCGTCGGCGTAGGCGTAGTGCGTCCGCTTCCGGGACCAGGTCAGGCGTCGATTCTCGGGCACGTCGAGCAGGGTCACGGCCGCCTCCGGATCCGGCTGCGCCGCATCGATCGTCCGAATCTCTGCCGAGCTTCCGAAGATGACGTCGTAGCTCGTCTTCTCGGTGACGTCCTCCGCGTACACGAGGCGACCCTCGGCCACGGCGAGACCGTCGCGGCCGAGCTGGGTCGGCGGGAGGATCTCGCGTACCGACCCGTCGTCGACGTTCAGGGCCAGGACGGCGACCTCGGCCCCCTGCCGGCGAAGCGCCTCCCAAGCCAGGAAGGGATCGTCGCCGCGGTAGACGGTGATCGGCCCCCGCGTCAGGCGATCGAACTCGACCTGCGCGGCTTCGGCCCACCCGTCGGCCCGTACCTGGAGGAAGAGCTCGGATCCGTCGGACGACCAGATCGGCGACTGCCCCTGCTCGCCGGCGAGACGCGTCCCGTCGGGAAGCGAGGGCCACTCGAACCGACCGCGCTCGACGTCGTAGATCCCGAGTCGATACGCCCCGTCGCGGTACCGTGTCACGGCGAAGTGCGCGCCCGTGGGCGACGTTCGGATCCGCCCGATCTCGACCGGACCGTCGAACAGCTCCTGTCGATCACCGGTCGCCGTATTGATCAGCCACAGCCGTGTGGCCGACGGGTTCACGTAGGTCGGGTCGCCGGTCCGATGGGCGTTTACGCCGATCCGTCCACGGAGCTCCCCGACCGATGCCACGATCCACGATCCATCGGGGCTGATCTCCCAGCCGTAGATCGTCTGGAGGCCGAGCGCGTCGTCGACGGTGAAGGGACGCTGGGCGACGCCCGGCGTGGGCGCGGTCGCGAGCAGGGTGCAGACGAGTGCGGATGCGAGCATCGAGCGGCGGGTCATGCGGAGCTCCGTTCAAGCGGTCGACGGCGATCGAACGGGAAGTTCTGCAAGGTCCGGGAGCCCCGCCAGGTGGTCGGCACGCGATCAAGCGTAGAGAACGTCGAGGATGGCCAATTTCAACATTGAATATTGATTTTGGCCGCCACTTCCTGGTGGAATACGGTGCGGACCTCGCCGCGATCGAG
>JAKSCH010000264.1 GCA_022360695.1 Gemmatimonadota bacterium | reverse complement strand
TCTGTGGTTGTGTTGGGTGATGTGCTCGTCGGTGCTTGCGCAGGAGTCGCTCGAAGGCGATCCGCTCATCTTCGACAAGCAGCTTAGTGAGTGGACGCGACTGTTGGAGGACGAGTCTTCGATCGTCCGCTACAAGACCGCGCGATCACTCGGCCGCGTTGGCCAACCTGTTCGACGAGCGGAACGACGCGGTCAAACGAGCGATCACGGACCTGATCGAGCGCGCCCACGCGAAGGGGTGCAAAGTCGGGATCTGCGGGCAGGCGCCCAGCGATCACGAGGACTTCGCCGAGTTCCTCGTGGCGGCAGGCATCGATTCGATGTCGCTGAATCCGGATAGCCTGGTCGGCGTGAAGCGACGCGTCGCGGCGCTCGAGTCGAAACCGGCCCAGGAGAAGGCGACGCGCACCCGACGCACCAAGCGACCGGCCGTCCAACGCCGAGTGGCGGCGAGCGGCGCCTGAGTCGGTCGATCGCCCGTCGCGCTCAGGTGTCGTCGAGCGCTTTACGGATCCGCGCCTCGAGTCGCTCCGTCGTCTCCGGCGGGAGCCTCAAGCTCCGCACGTGGTCGAGAAATACCCGCTCGAAGTTGAAGTACGGGTAGCACTTCTTGCACCGTTCGAGGTGCACTCGAACCTCTTCGGCCGAATCGTTCGAGAGCTCACCGTCGAGGAACTCGTACATCCGCTCGAGCGCCTCTTCGCAGGGGATGGCCCCGGAGTCGGGGCAGATGTCGCTCACGACAGATAGCCCATCTCGACCGCATACTCGTACAGCTTCCGTTGCAGTCGCTTCCGTGCTCGGAACAGACGCGACTTCACCGTCCCGACCGGGATCTCCATGATCTCGGAGATCTCCTGATAGCTCAAGCCTTCGAGATCGGAGAGCACGATGGGGATCCGGAAGTCGTCCGGAAGCGCGTCGACGGCCGCGATGACTTCCTTGTCGATCAAGCGCTCGAAGAAGTTCCCCTCGGGATCCACCGAGGACACCTCCGCGAACACCGACCGATCCGCCACTTCATCGTACTCGACGGACGTCGGTCGTCGCTGAGCGCTTCGGAACTCGTTGATGAACGTGTTGCGGAGGATGGTCATCAGCCAGGCGCGACAGTTCGTGCCCAGCCGGAAGTCGTCCCACGCCCGGAATGCCTTGAGCAACGAGTCCTGGACGAGATCTTCGGATCGCGCGGCATCGCCCCCGGTCAACCGCAACGCGAGCCCGTAGAGCGCGTCCATGTGGACGAGCGCTTCCGTCTCGAACTGCTGTCGCTTGTCGGCGTCTTCCGTCATAGCACTCGCGTTGGGACCTGGCGCGACCCGACATGAGTCGTGGAAGAGACGGTTCGGGGGCGCCCGTGGCAATCGGAGCCCGGGGAAGGACCCGGTTTGCGTCAGCCGCCGTTCGACCGAACACTGAGGTGTGGCGAACCCTCGGATCCAGAAGCGCGGATAGTGTCCCCTGCCGACGTACGCCCGGCGATCGTCGGTCGATCGCGTCGCTCGGACGCGCCGGCGGTCGCCGTCGTCATCGTGCTCGGCGCCCTGCTCGCGGCCTGCGCGCCACCGCCCGCGAGGGCCGGCGCGCGTGCGCTGGACCCACCGCCGCTGCCGGCCCCGATCGCGAACAACGCGGTGGCCGCCGTCCGCGGTTCCGCCGGTTGGACGCTCCTGAGCACCCTGGGAATCGACTCCACCAAGATCTGGAGCGGGGTGACCACGACGTCGTACCGCTGGGATGAAGGCGCGCCGGCCTGGCGGGAGATCGCTCCACCGCCCGGCCCCGGACGGCTCGCCGCGACCGCGCAGACGGTCGGGGGTCTCGTCTACGTGCTCGGGGGCTACACCGTCGCGGCGGACGGCGCGGAGCGCTCGGTGCCGGAGGTCGACGTCTACGATCCGGTGGCCGAGACGTGGCGTCGCGCCGCGCCGATCCCGATCCCGGTCGATGACGCGGTGTCGGGCGTGTGGCGCGACTCGCTCATCTATCTGGTTTCCGGCTGGCACGACACCGACAACGAGGCCGCCGTCCAGGTCTACGACCCGGCGAACGACGCCTGGGCGGCGGCTACGCCGATCCCGGGCCCACCCGTGTTCGGACACGCCGGTGGGATCAGCGGCGACGCGATCGTCTACGTCGACGGGACGCGGGTCGATCGAGACCCGCGCGCGTTTCGGATCGAGCCCTCGTCATGGATCGGGCGGATCGACCCGACGCGTCCGAGCGAGATCGCGTGGGAGCGCCTCCCCGACCACCCCGGCCCGCCGCTGTATCGGGCGGCCGCGATCGGCGCGGGAGACCGGGTCGTGTTCGCGGGAGGGAGCGACAATCCGTACAACTTCGACGGCGTCGGGTACGACGGTCGTCCGTCCGAGCCATCCGCCGCGGTCTTCGCGTACGACGTGGTCGCGAACGCGTGGCTGGAGGCGGCCGACCTCGAGGTCGCGACGATGGATCATCGCAACCTCGTGGCGGCGGACGGTCGTCTCTACTCGATCGGCGGGATGGTCGCCGGTCAGACGGTCACGACGCGCGTCGCAGACGTCCGCTTCGATCCCTGAAGCCGGCCGAGCGTCGAGAACGCGACCGGCTTTTCCAGCCCTCGCCGGGCGCCCTACGCGCTGATCACCAAGGCGATGGTGAAGATCGTGTCGATTTCGTCGAGCGGTACGAGAACCGTCTCTCCCGTCGGCGTACCGGCGGGTTGCTCGAGACCGACGCCGGTCAGCGCCGGGAGATTGTCGAACAGCACCCGAAAGCTGGTCTTGAACGCCAACGCCTCGCTGATGTCGACGACGAGCGAGTTCGTGAAGTCGGCTCGCAGGTCCTCGGTCTCGTTCAGACTCTCGTCGAGTACGAGCAGGCTCTCGAACGACGTCGTCCCGGTGACCTGCTTCCAGAACTCGGAAGAGATTCGCAGACCACCGAACGAGTCCGCCGTCTCGGGGTCGTCGACGACGTCGTCCTGCGCCGTGAACGTGAAGCCGTAGTCCGTCTTGAAGCGGGTCGACTCGTTCTCGACCCACGTGTTCCCGAGACCACCCACGAACGTGAAGCGGTTATCGAAACCGGCGAACGTGTTCCGCTCCCAGCCCGCGCCCGCGTACAGGAACACCCGATCGGACAGCGATCGATCGAATCGCGAGTTGATGAAGTAGTTCTCGGCCGTGACTTCCTCGGTCGTCGTCTCGCTCACCACGAAGTCGGAGGTCGTGCCGACGGCGGTGCGCGTCGTGGTGCCGGTCTCGGTTCGAAGACTTCCGGCCCGGAGCTGGAGCTCGGACGTCTCCCATGCGTGCCGAAGGCTCCCACCCAACCCGAACGTCCGAGCGGAAGAGTTGCCGGATGTGAAGAGCAGACTGAGCTCGGCGGTCGAGAACCACCCCGTCTCGGGCCCATCCTGCGCGCTCGCCGACCCGCCGCACAGCAGCGACGTCAGCGTCGCCACCGCGACCGCGTGCCTTCCGATGGTTCGTTTCGTCGATCGTGTACGAATCATGCATTCCCCTCGTCGTTCGCGCGGTCTCGTCGACCGCTCCCTACTGTCGAACCACCTTCTCGAGAAACACGCTGTTCGCGACGGCGACGACCTGCTCGCCGTCTTCCAGCAGCGTCTGCGTAGGCGTGATGGCGCTGAGCCGGCCGCGCGCATCGCCGACTTCGAGCGTCTCGCCCATGGTGAACGTCTTTCGAGCGTAGTAACCGGCCAGGATGTTCCGCGTGATCTCTCGAGAACCGAGCCCGAACGAGAGACCGAACGCGAGCGCGAACGCGCCGAGCGCACCCATGACCACGACCCGCACGATGTCCGTATCGATCCGCAACTGACCGATGGCCATGATCGCGATCACGAGCATGAGCGCGGCGGTCGCGAGCGTGCCCAGCGAGGTGGCGAACTCGATGCCGGAGCTTTCCGCCGCTCGGCCGACGGCCTTCCCCGCCGCCTGCGCGCCCACGCTTCCGAGGATGAGGATGGTGGCCGCGGAGACGAGATACGGGATGTAGCTCAGAAACGACCCGATCGCGGAGGACAAGGCCGTGAGGCCCAATCCGTCCGCCGCCGTTCGCACGAACAGGAGCAGAAGCAGGAAGTAGGCGATCCGGGCCACGACCTCCGATAGCGGCCGCGAGACGCCTACGCGGTTCAGCGTTCGATCGGCGCCGAGACGCTCGAGCGCCCGATCGAGCTTGAGCCGTCGGAGCGCGGCCCGTAGCCCGCGCTCGACGATCTTCGCGACGAGGATCGCCGCGAGAAGCAGCACCAGCCCCACGACGACGCGCGGAGCGCCCGCGACGATCGAGTCGATGAGACCCCGGAACGCGACGGAAAGCTGTGAGCCGATCGTGTCCACGTTACTCGCCTTCCTCCTGTTTTCCGTCCTTCCGCGCGAGCCCGAAGGCGGCCAGGACGTATTCGATGATCGCGTGGATCCAAGCCGAGAACGAGAGATCCACGAGATCGTTCCCGAGCACCCGTCGGTTGATGCGACGACCCAGCGCTCGTCCGAACCCCGGACTCGGCTCGATCACGAGCCGCGCGATCCGCTCGACCCGCGGCTGGTCCGGGGGCCCGTCACCCGCCGACCCGCGGGACGTCTCGTCCCCGGTCACGCCGGGTCCTCCGGGCCGTTCGTCACCGCCTCCCGGAGACCGTAACGCGCCTCGTAGCGGTCACGGAACTCCGCCCGCCCCCGCTTCACGCGCATCTTCGCCGCCGACAGACCCAGGCCGAGCGTATCGGCGATCTCTCGATACGAAAACTCGTCGAGGTCACGCATCAGCAACGCGACGCGCAACGTATCGCTCATCTCGTCCAGCACCGCCGCGATCCGACCGCGCTCGTCGAGTGCCTCGAGCTCCTTCGAGCCCGCCGGTTGCGTGCGGACGTCCGGCTCGGACTCCATGCCGGGCGCGTCGACGTCGAGCTGGTCCGGCGCTCGCTTCTGTTTCTCGAGATAGTTGAGACATCGATTGACCTTGATGCGACCCACCCACGTACCGAACGCGGCATCCCCGCGGAATTTCGGCAGCCCGAAGTACGCGCAGACGAACACCTCCTGCGCCAGATCCTCGGAGTCCGCGGAGGAGCGCGTCATATACCGGCAGTTCGCCAGCACCTTCGCTCGGTGTCGTTTCACGAGCTCGTCGAACGCCCGGAAGTCACCGCTCCCCGCGGTTCTCGCCAGCTCGACGAGCGTTCGATCGTCGAGCTCCTTCCACGTCGTGCCGGCGGGAGATCCGCTTCCCATCGTCCCTACGGACTCCAAGACCCGGCGCGGGCGGGAAAGTCACACGGCGGCGGAGCCGGGTGCGAAAAAGGCCCCCGTCGGGGGCCTTTTGGGTCGCCGGTCGATCGCTCCGATCCCACTATTCGATGATGCGGAGCGTTCGGACGAGGGGCGGCGCGAATCCGCCTCCGGAGGCGCGCGCCGCCGTCACGCCCTGATAGCCCATCAAGCGAACCTGGATCTGGGTGGCGAGCACGTTCTCGACGAACACGCCCGCGAGATTCGAGACGGTGACGGGTTGCTGCGCCGAACCGGGGGCGGTCGACGGATCGATGAGAAGCGCCGGCCGGATGCGTGGACTCGAACGGCACTTCGAGGGGTCCCCCCGGCCCATGTCGGCCGCGTCCACGACGCAGCTCAACGCCGGCTCCCAGCGCGCGCTCGGGTCGGAATCGATCAGGACCTGCATCGAGAGGTTCGTGGCGAGCGCCTGCGGGGTCGGATCCGAGACGGCGTCGTCTCCCCAGTCGTAGACGCGACCCGGGTCCAGGCACCCCTCGATCGAGAGCTGATAGGTCCCGGCCCCACCCGGGAGCTCGCCGGGCGCGAACGGGAAGTACCACGTGGGCATCGGATTCCCGAGATCGGATGCCAGCGCGCCCGCGGGCTCGATGTCGAGCTGGAGGCCGACATCGGCGGAGTAGTAGCTGGTCGCGCTGACGGACGGCGCGGCGGGGTCGTACGCCTCGAAGTAGTCGGTGCCGATGTCGAAGCGATTCGGATCCCCGCCCATCTCCTGCCAGCGATCCACGAGGAAGAGCGGAAGCGCGCAGTGCACGGCCGAAGCGAACGAGGCCTCGGCCGTGGCACGCGTCACGACGTCGACGCCGCCGATCCGGACGGCGCCGCCGAAGATCGTCGGGATCGCGTTGCCTCGGGCCTGTGTATGCACGACCTCGACGGTCACGCGTTCCGTCGCCGCATCCCCCACGATGTCGGGGGTGAGAAGCGTGACGGGGGTCTTGTTCACCTCGTTGCGGTGCGCGACGTCCTTGGACCAGGCATCGACCGCCACGTCGATGTTCGGCGCGGCGCTCTCCACGTACGCGCTCGCGCCGGCCAACGCCGCCGCGTCCGCGGCGCGCTGGGACTCGCCTCGGACCGCCATCAGGTGGCCCAAATCGATCGCGATGGCCGCGGAGCCGAGCAACAGCGTCATGCCCAGCGCGACGGTGAGCGTGACGGCTCCGCGCTGACCGCGGACGCCCTCGCGGGCGCGACGGAATGAGGTCCTCAGGGGGGTCTGCATCGACAACGCCTCGGGTGCTGCATGCGAAGGAGCCACGCCCCGGCCGGTCGGGGCGCGTACATCGAACCCGAAACGTATTTGGGAGGGCGATTCTGGCAAGGGATCATCCTGCGGCGATGGCCCCCTGGCCACGGACCGGGCCCGAGGACAGCTTTTGTCGTCCACCCGTCCCCCGTTTCCGGAGCGTTCGAATGTCCTTCACCCCCATCGCCCGTCGGATCGCGCTCGTCGGTCTGCTCGGGAGGTTCGGTTCCGCGGCGCCGGTCG
>JAKSCH010000288.1 GCA_022360695.1 Gemmatimonadota bacterium | reverse complement strand
GTCGTGCTCGAGAACATCTTTCGACACCGCGAGGAGACGGGACGGAGCGGCATCGAATCGGCGTCGCTCGGCGCGCGCGAGGTCGCGGCGGCCATCACCGCATCTACGCTGACGACGATCGCGGTCTTCGGGCCGGTGCTCTACGTCGAGGGGGTCGCGGGCGCGCTGTTCGGCGACCTTTCGCTCGCGGTCACGTTCTCGTTGTTGGCTTCGCTGTTGGTCGCGCTCACGCTGTTGCCGGTCCTCGCCGCGCGCGCCTCCGGCCGCCGTGCGGCGGCGAGCGAGCCCGCTCCGGCTCCCGCTCCGGAGGGGACGCCGGCCGAGCCGCGACGGGGTCGGCTGCTGCGAGCGATCCGGTTCCTCCCGAGCCTGGTGGCGCGCGCCGCGCGGGGCGTCGGGCGCCTGATCGCGTACGTCGCGCGCTCCGTGTGGCTCACGTTCGGCGACATGGGGCGGGGAGGCGGACGCTTCCTCGACCGCGTCTTCGCACCTTTTCTCCGGGCCTTCGAGCGCCGGTTCGAGGCCTTCGCCGGACGATACGAGCGGGCCTTGGAGTGGGCGCTGGCGCACCGGCCGACGGTGCTCGGGGTCGCGGGGGTGTCGCTCGCGCTCGCCGCGGTGCTCGCGCAGACGCTGCCTCGTACCCTGATGCCGCGGGTCGACGAGCGACAGTTCCGCGTCGAGCTCAACCTCCCGCAGGGTACACCCATCCACGCCACCGACGGCGCGGCGCGCGGCGTGGAGGAGGTGCTGCTCGACATCGAGGGCGTCTCGGGCGTGTTCACCCGGGTGGGTCGGGCGCGGGGAAGCGAGCTCACCGCGCGCGAGCTGACCGGGCTCAACAACGCGGCGCTCGATGTCGAGCTGGCCGACGGGGGGGCCGGGACGACGGACGTCGTCGATGCCTTTCGGGCCCGGCTGTCCGAGACCGGGGTGGACCCTTCGGCTCTGGCGGTCGAGACCGGTCGAGCCACGTCGCTGGGACGTGCCTTGGCGCTCGGGAGCGCCGATCTCGCGGTCAAGGTGCAGGGTGGGGAGATCGACGACCTGGTGCCGGTGGCCGAGGAGATCGTGGAGCGGATCTCGGGGTTGCCGGAGCTCGCCGATGTGCGGCTCGACTTCCAGCGGACCCAGCCCGAGCTGTCGATCGAGGTGGAGCGCGAGGTCGCGGCGCGACACGGGCTGACGGTCACCGAGGTGGCCGACGCGATCGAGTCGTACTTGCGAGGCTCGGAAGCCTCGAACGCCTACGCGGAGTTCGCGGACAAGATCGACATTCGGGTGACCATCCCGGATGACTCGCGTCGCGCGTTGGCCGATGTGCTGGCGCTCCGTCTGGATGGCGTCCCGATCGGCGAGCTGGTCACGGCTCGACGCGGCTACGGACCGGTCGAGATAAGGCGGGAGGATCAGAATCGCACCGTCCAGGTGCTGGCCGACGTCACCGCGGGAGGGCTCCGCGCGGCCGTGCGCGAAGTCGAAGCCCGGATCGCCCAGGTGGAGCGCCCCGCGCTCACCACGATCCGGGTCGGTGGGGAGAACGAGGAGATGCAGCAGAGCTTCCGCTCGCTCCTGTTCGCCTTCGGTCTCGCGCTGGCGCTCGTCTACCTGATCATGTCGGCGCAGTTCGAGTCGCTCGTGCAACCGCTCGTGGTCCTGACGGCGGTGCCGCTCGCGGCGATCGGCGCGGTGGTCGCGCTGTGGATCGCGCGCGATGGGCTCAACGCGATGAGCGGCATCGGCCTCGTGATCCTGATCGGGATCGTCGTCAACGACGCGATCGTGAAGGTCGATTTCATCAACCAGCGCCGCCGCGCGGGGCTCGGCAAGCGCGCCGCGATCCTCGAGGCCGGGCGGCTCCGTCTGCGTCCGATCGTGATGACCACGATCACCACCGTGGTGGGGCTCCTCCCGCTGGCGCTCGGGATCGGCGCGGGCGCCGATCTGCGCGCGCCGCTCGCCGTCGCCGTGATCGGCGGGCTGATCTCGGCCACGTTCCTGACGCTGATCGTCGTTCCGGTCGTCTACTCGGTCGTCGTCGAGCCGGCGGTGAGCGTGGCGGGCGACGCGGAGGCCTCGCGGGG
Organism: Gemmatimonadota bacterium; assembly: GCA_022360695.1. Taxonomy (GTDB): domain Bacteria; phylum Gemmatimonadota; class Gemmatimonadetes; order Palauibacterales; family Palauibacteraceae; genus Palauibacter. The sequence continues at coordinate 2,592 of JAKSCH010000288.1, read as the reverse complement.
TGGATCCCGCGCGGGGAGTGGGGAGCTGGGGCTCGGGTTGGCCGGATCCGGAAGCCCCCCGCGACCGTGATGACGACGGAGCGGATCGTCCCGTGATCGACCTCGCGATTCGACGACCCGTCGCCACGGCCGCCATCTACGTGGCGCTCTTCGCGCTGGGCGCCTACAGCTTCCGTCTCATCCCGGTGGAGGATGTGCCCGACGTCGAGTTCCCGCGGCTGACCGTGACGGCGACGTGGAACGGAGCGTCACCCGAAGCGCTCGAGGCGTTCGTCACCGCGCCGCTCGAGGCGGCGATCCAGCAGGTCGGGGGCGTCGACAGCATCAAGTCCGAGTCGACCGCGAACCGACGCGGCGCGGGGTCCGATGCGCGGATCGAGGTCAGCTTCGAGCGCGAAACGCGGATGGAGTTCGCCCGACTCGAGCTGAGCGAGCGGATCAGCGCGATCCGGGATGAGCTCCCGCCGACCGTGCGTCCGATCGTGTCGCAGTACGTGCCCGACGAGTTCGCCGAGGAGACGGAGCGATTCCTCGTCTATACGCTCACCGGACCCTACACCTTCGCCCGGTTGGGCGAGATCGCGGACGAAGAGCTGGCGGCGTCGTTGCGCGGGCTCGAGGGCGTGTCGGCCGTCGAGGTACAGGGGGCCGATCGACGGGAGATCGCGATCGAGCTGGATCGCGAGCGTCTGGAGGCCCTCGGCCTCCGGCCCGACGAAGTCCGACAGCGGATCTCGGAGCTCTCGGCGCCGCGCGCGCCCGGGTCCGTCGAGCTCGAGGGCCAGCAGCTCGCGATCTCGGTGCGCACCCGAGCGCTCGAGGTCGCCGACATCGAGGACATGATCGTGCTGGCGCCCCCATCGGGGCCGATCCGCGTGCGCGATCTGGGGCGGGTCCGCGACCAGACCGAGGACCCGATGTTCCTGTGGCGGATCGACGGACAACCCACGATCTCGCTTCGGATCTTCCGGCAGTCCGGGACCAACGCGATCCAGGTCGCGGAGCGGGTGCGGCAGCACGTCGCCGAGCGCGCGCGCACGCTACCGGGGGGCGTCCAGCTCGAGCTGCTCTACGATCAGAGCGAGAACATCGAGGCGCAGCTGAGCGATCTGCGGCTGCGGGCGATCGCGGCCGCGCTGGTGATCTTCCTCGTGCTCATGCTGTTCCTGCGCTCGCTGGGCGCCGTGCTGGTCGTCTTCGCGACGATCGGATTCAGCGTGCTGATCGCGGTCAACCTGCTGTACACGGGTGGATTCTCGCTCAACTTGTTGACGCTCGCGGGGCTGGCGTGGGGGTTCGGGCTCGTGGTGGACAACGGCATCGTCGTCCTCGAGAACGTGGAGCGGCACCGTCGATCCGGGGCGTCACCCCGGGAGGCCGCCAGCGCGGGTGCGCGCCAGGTCGTCCTCCCGGTCATCGCCGCGACGCTCACGACCGCGATCGTGCTCATCCCGTTCGTGTTTCTCCAGGGTGAGCTTCGGGTCTATTACCTCCCGTTGTCGTTCGCGGTCGGGTTCTCGATTCTCGCGAGCTTGTTCGTCGCCTTCACGTTCGTGCCTTCGCTGGCCGCGCGCGTGGCCCGTGCGCCCGCGACTCCGTCGGCCGCCGGCCCGCGACGAGAGCCTCTCTACATCCGCGCGTACCGCGCCGTCCTGGAGCTGGGTCTCTCGCGCCCGCTGTCGGTGACCCTGATCTGCCTCGGGAGCTTCTACGGGAGCTGGCACCTGTTCGACGAGTACGTGGACAAGGGTCGGCGGTGGGGTGGATTCGGGGGGGACGACACGTACATCCGGATCTTCATCGAGTTCCCGCGCGGCGCCGGGCTGAACCGGACGGACGAGCTGGCGCGCTCGTTCGAGGCGCGGCTGGCCACGATTCGCGAGGTAGAGCGCTATGAGACGCAGGTCCAGGCCAACTTCGCGCTCATCGAGGCCTATTTTCCCGAGGAGCTCGAGCTGACGCCGGTCCCGGTGGCGATCAAGGACCAGATGGTGGCCTACAGCTACGGCTTCTCCGGCGTGGACGTGCGAGTCTTCGGATTCGGGCCGAGCTTCTACGGCGGGGGGTCGAGCCCTCCCAACTATCGACTTCAAGTTCTCGGCTATAACTATCTGACAGTTCAAGATATAGCCGAGGAGCTCGCGGGTCGTCTCGAGCGGTTCTCGCGGATTCGCGACGTCGATCCGAACGCGAGCCGCGGCTTCTTCCAGCGCGACAAGGAGTTCGAGTACTACGTCGAGCCGAACCGCGAGGCGCTCGCGGCCTACGACCTCTCCGTCCGCGATCTCCTCGGCTTCGTGGGATCGAACGTCCGCGGCGCACCGCTCACGGACCGGCTCCGCGTAGGCGGTGAAGAGGTGCAATACGCGGTCAAGGTCGATGGGTATCGCGAGTTCGACTTCTTCGACCTGGCCGACCTGCGCGTCCCGGTATCGGCCGACGAGGAGGTTCGGCTCGCGGGCGTGGCCGACGTCGGGCGCAGGGAAGTCCTCGCCTCGATCCGGCGCGAGAATCAACAGTACGAGCGAACGGTGGCGTGGGAGTTCCGCGGACCCGCCAAGCTGGGCGATCTGGTGCGCGACGCGGTCGTCG
>JAKSCH010000394.1 GCA_022360695.1 Gemmatimonadota bacterium | reverse complement strand
GACGTACTCGGCGTCCTCGGACTCCGCGCCGAACTCCTCGCCGATGATCCCGTGGTCCGGGAACCGCGCTCGGATCCGATCTCGGAGAAGCGACTCGGCGTCTCGATCCGCTGCCGTCACGACCGAATCGTCGTCCTTCGTGTCCACGCGGAGATCGTCACGTCGAAACATCTCCGAGATCGTCTCGCCGGACTCGGTGGCGAGATCCGCGACGAACTCCCTCAGGTCATCCGGATTCAATGCTCGTGCTCCTCTTTGGGCCGATCAGCGACACAGGATAGTTTGGCGGCCATGCTCAGGCTCCATCCCTTCGAATACCACCGCCCGAGTCGGCTCGAGGAGGCGGTCACGCTGCTCGCCGCCCATGCCGACGACGTCATGCCGATCGCCGGCGGGACCGACCTCGTCCCCAACATGAAGCACGGCCTCTTCACGCCGGGTCACCTCGTGGCCCTGGGCGGCGTCGAGGAGATGCACGGCATCGCGATCGAGGGCGAGGAGCTTCGAATCGGGGCGTGCGAGTCGCTCGCCGCCGTCGCGCGTCACCCCGAGATCGAGGCGGTCTTCCCCGCGCTCGCCCGGGCCGCCGAGCTCGTTTCCGGGCCCCAGCTCCGCCGCGTCGGGACGATCGGGGGCAACGTGTGTCTCGACACCCGCTGCACCTACTACAACCAGACCCGGTTCTGGCGCAAAGCGCTCGGGTACTGTCTCAAGAAGGACGGCGACGCGTGCCACGTCATCAAAGGGGGCACGCGGTGCGTCGCGGCACATTCCGCCGATACGCCTCCCGTGTTGATGGTGCTGGACGCGACGCTCGAGATCGCCGGCGCCGACGGGCTACGCGACGTGCCGATCGGCGACTTCTTCACGTCGGACGGCGTGTGGAATCGCTCGATCGAGCCCGATGAGCTGTTGGTCGCGATCCGGATCCCGATCCCGCCCGAGGGGACGAGCGTGTCCTTCCAGAAGCTCCGCTCGCGGAAATCGATCGATTTCCCGCTCGCAAACCTCGCCGTGCGAGTGGGACGAGATGCATCGAGCCGCGTGTCCGATCTGCGCGTGGTGGCTTCGGCCATGGGGTCCTACCCGCGCCGCGTCGGCAAGGTGGAGGACGCGGCGCTCGGCAACGAGCTCGGACCCGGCGTGATCGAGGCCGTCGCCGAGCAGGCGTTCCGCCAGTGCCACCCGCTCGACAACATCACGGTCGACAAGGAATGGCGTCGCGCGATGGTGCCGGTCCTCGTCCGGCGGGCCCTCTCCGAGATCGCCGAAGCGTGAGGGCTCGGCTCTAACCCACTCCGAACAGATCGGCCAGCGGTACGTACACCTCGCTGACGAACAGCAGCGTGTCGTCGATCCCGAACAAGATCTCATCGAGCGCCGCGAGCTCACCGACCGTGAAGTCGAACGTGCCCGCGGATGCGAAGAATGGGTTCCGCACGGTCCCACCGACGGTCGCCTCGAGGTGGCTCCCGTGTCGGATCTCGCCGTCCTGCTGTCCGTTGACGACGCGTAGATCGAGCAGCGTGAGACCGGCCGCACCGTCGATGTCCATCGTGAACGTCAGGTCGGACTGCGACCCATCGTTCGCGATGTCGCCGGCCACTTGGAGGCGTACGTCCGTGCCTTCGGCCGACACGACCCGGTGGACGGAAGAGACGGCCGTGATGCCCGCCACGTCGTCGGACTCGAGCAGCTCGTCGAAATCGAAATCGAATCGACCGTTCTGATCCTGGACGAACCCGTTCCCCAGCAAGCTCACCGTAACGCCGTTCGCGTTCGAAGCGAACGCACCATCGATCAGGTAGTCGGCGAGCTCGATCGTGCCGCCACCCGACGTGTCGAACGCGCGGACCTGAAGCCTGCTCGAGGTCGCGTCGCTGACGTCGGTCAGGTCGACGAACCCCACGGGGGCCAGCGGCAACGCCGGCAACCCCGACTGGAGGTCGACGACGTACAGCTCGAACCGCACGCCGTTCTGGGGACCGCCATCTCCGAGCTCGACGTACGCGTCGATGCCCGCGTCGAAGACGAATTCTTTCCCGAGGAAGTTGATCGGGAAGATCGGCACGGCGCGTCCCACGGCGAGGTTGCGGACGCGATTCGCGACCAGGCCTTCGAGCGGTGACGTGCGCACGAATCGCATCAGCTCGACTCGGTCCTGGGCGCCGCGCTCGGGTCGGGGTTCGACTCGATCCCGACGGACCGGGATGCTGAGCCGGGCGGCATCGGCACCCGGTGCCGGGACGGCGTTCGCGCTCACCGAGAGACCCAGCGCGACGGCGATCGTATGCACCTGCACCACCACCGCGTTGTCGGGCGCGAACCTCAACGAGAAGATCGAGTTCGCCACGTTCTCGGCGTCGAACGCCACGTCGACGGGCGGACCCAGTCCGTTCGGCTCGTCCGAACAACCGACGAGGACGCCACCCGCCACGAGGGTCGAAGCAAGGCTCCGATTCATCCGCCGAACCGCTCGTGTGCGCGTTGAGTCCAACCATGTCTGGCGCATGTTCCCGCTCCGTCTACCCAGGACGATCGACGCATCTATGCGTGCAAGGCCGAACCGCGAGAGCCGCGCGTCCGACGCTCCAACGTTGAGACGAGACACCGACCGTCGAGGTCACGCGGAACCCGCTGGTCCGGGTCCCGGTGCGCGGCATACCTTCCCGATGTACCTCGATCCAAACGACTTCTCTCGGTTCTCGCCCTACCGCCGTCGTCCCCGCGGGAGCGCGAGACCGTTCCGACAGGAGGACGCATGCATTCGCTACCCGACCTGCCGTACGCACACGACGCGCTCGAGCCGACGATCGACGCGCGCACGATGGAGATCCACCACGGAAAGCACCACCAGGCGTACATCAACAACCTGAACGGCGCGCTCGACGGCCACGACGACCTGGCCGCGCTCGCGATCGAGGATCTGCTCCGCGGCATCGACGACGTGCCGGACGCCATCCGTGGCGCGGTTCAGAACAACGGCGGCGGTCACGCGAACCATTCGATGTTCTGGACATCGATGTCGCCCGATGGAGGAGGAGCTCCCTCCGGAGATCTGGCGAGCGCGATCGACGGCACGTTCGGTTCGTTCGACGACTTCAAGGGCGAGTTTCAGAAGGCGGGCGGGACGCGTTTCGGGAGCGGCTGGGCCTGGCTCGTCGTGAGCGGTGGCGGGCTGAAGGTCTACTCGACCGCCAATCAGGACAGTCCCTACATGGCCGGCGATACGCCGATCCTCGGGGTCGATGTCTGGGAGCACGCCTATTACTTGAGCTACCAGAACCGCCGACCGGATTACCTGACCGCCTGGTGGGATGTCGTCGACTGGGACGCCGTCGCCGCGCGGTACGCGGACGCCGGATAGCGGGCGAGACGGGCCGCCTCCGGGCGGCTCGTCTTCGTCGGGCTCGACGGGCGACACCGGTCGCCGAGGCGCGCCGGACCGGGCTAGTGTGGTGCATCAAAAGTCCCTTGCCATTCGAGCGGCGATGCATCCCGCTCGCCGGCGTTGCTCGATCTCGACGTAGCTATGGCTACGCCTTCGTTCTCGCGTCTTTGCGCGCGGGCGCCTCACCACTCTCGGTGGTCAAG
>JAKSCH010000411.1 GCA_022360695.1 Gemmatimonadota bacterium | reverse complement strand
TCGCCATCCTGCCGTTCCTGGGCGTCGGTGGGATGCAGCTCTTCCGAGCGGAGGTGCCGGGGCCGACCAAGGAGCGACTCACGCCGCGCATCCGTCAGACGGCGACCACGCTCTGGTACGTGTACGCGGGGCTCACGGTGGTTCAAGCGGCGTTCTACGCCGTCGGAGGATTGTCGTCGTTCGACGCCATCAACCACGCGATGACGACGCTCTCTACCGGTGGCTTCTCGACGCGGAACGCGTCGCTGGCCGCGTTCGACTCGCGCTACGTCCAATACGTGACCGTGTTCTTCATGTATCTCGCCGGGATCAACTTCACGCTCCACTACCGGCTCATGCGACGGCGCGTGACGTACACGGCAGACGCCGAGTGGCGTTTCTTCACAGGCGCCCTCGTCGTCGCGACCGCCGTGTTGCTCGTGATCACGTGGACGGCCGGATCGGGCTTCGAGCGCTCGCTCCGGGAGAGCGTCTTCCAGGTCGTGTCCATCGGGACGACGACGGGATTCGTGAACGGCGACTACGAAGCGTGGCCGGTCTCGGGGCAGCTCGTCCTCGTCTTTCTGATGTTCATGGGCGGGATGGCGGGCTCGACGGCGGGCGGGATGAAGGCGATGCGGGTACGGCTCCTGCTGCGTCACGGCTTGACGGAGCTCAAGCGCAGCGTGCACCCGCGCGCCGTGATCGTCGCGCGACTCGGATCGACCGTCGTCGACGATCGGACGTTTCTACGCGTGCTCGCGTTCGCGCTGTTCTTCATCGCGCTGTTCGCGGTCGGCGCGTTCGGACTCGCCGCGCTCGGTCACGATCTGGTGACCGCGGTGGGTGCCAGCGCCGCGGCGATCGGCAACATCGGGCCGGGTCTGGGTGAGGTCGGAGCCCTCGATCACTACGGCGGGTTGGGAGGGGGCTCGCATGCCCTGCTGTGCTTCCTCATGCTCGCGGGTCGACTCGAGCTGTTCACGATCCTCCTCCTGTTCCACCCGGACTTGTGGCGGCGTCACGGGACGCGGCGCATAATGCGCGGCGCGTGACCCCGAGCGCGGCGCGCCCCCGAGATCCAACCAACCGAGGGAGAATCGATTGCACGCGGTGAAGCCCGCGGTCTCGCACCCGCCCCTTCCGATCGACCGACTCATCCTGGACGAGGCGCCGGATGACGAGGCGGTGCCGCTCGATGTCCTGTTCGTCGGAGGCGGACCCGCCGGGCTGGCCGGCGCGATCCGGCTCGCGCAGTGGGTCGAGCGAGACCGAGAGGCCGACGGGCCGCTGAAGGACCTCGAGATCGGCGTGCTCGAGAAGTCGGGCGAGCTGGGCGAGCACTGCCTGTCGGGCGCCGTGGTGGACCCGGAGGCGTTCCGATCGCTCTTCCCGGACATGAGCGAGGGCGACTTCCCGTTCCGTCGCCCGGTCCCGGCCGATCGCGTCTACATGCTCACGGAGCGCGGAAAGATCCGGCTTCCCACGCCCCCCACCATGCGCAACCACGGCCACCACGTCGCCTCGATCTGCGAGATCGTGCGCTGGCTGGGCGAGCGGGCCGAAGAGCTCGGGGTCAACCTGTTCACCGGGTTCCCGGCCGATGCGCTGCTTCGCGACGACGGGCGCATCGTCGGGGTGCGGACGACGCCGGCCGGCCTCGATCGCGACGGGCAGCCGGCGGGCGGCTTCACGCCGGCCATGGACCTGACCGCTCGCGTCACCGTATTGGCGGAGGGGACCCGCGGGCCGCTCACCCAGGCGTGGCTGTCCGACGCCGGGGTGACCTCGGCCAATCCGCAGATCTACGCGCTGGGCGTCAAGGAGCTGTGGCAGGTGAAGCGTCCGCTCGACGCGGTGATCCATACGCTGGGCTGGCCGCTCCCGAGCGCGGCGTTCGGTGGCAGCTTCATGTATCCCATGGCCGACGACCTGATCGCGCTCGGTCTCGTCGTCGGTCTCGACGCGCCGTTCCTCGACCTCGACGTGCACGCCTGGCTCCAGGCGCTCAAGCGACACCCGCTGGTCTCCGCGTCGCTCGATGGCGGCGAGCTGGTCGAGTGGGGAGCGAAGACGATCCCCGAGGGCGGATACCACGCGATCCCCGAGCGATTGACGGGGGACGGCCTCGTGGTCGTCGGCGATGCCGCGGGTCTGGTCGACGTCGCGGCGCTCAAAGGGATTCACTACGCGATGCGTTCGGGCATCCTGGCCGCGGACGCGATCGTGGGAGCGCTCGCCGACGATGACGTGTCCGCCGCCGCGCTCGCCCCGTACGACGCGGCGCTCCGGGAGAGTCTTCGGGGGGACGGCATCTACCGGACGCGGAACATGCGGTTGGCGTTCAAGTCCGGATTCGTGACGGGCGGGATCAAGGCCGGACTGATGCAGCTCACGGGTGGCGCGTTCCCGAGCGGACGGATCGCCAGCGAGCCCGACGTCGCCGAGGAGCGGCGTGGCACGACCGGTATCGATCCGCGGTACGAAGACGAGCGCGCGATCGCGAAGGTCGATGCCGTGTTCCACTCGGGTAACGCGACGCGCGACGACATCCCCTCGCACCTGATCGTAGGAGAAGACATTCCGGCCGATGTCGCGAGCCTCTACGCCAGCTTGTGCCCCGCGGGCGTGTACGAGCGGGAAAGCGACCGGCTCGTGGTCAACGCGCCCAACTGCATCGATTGCAAGGCGACCGACGTGATCGGACCGCGTTGGACCCCGCGCGAGGGCGGGAGCGGTCCGTCGTACAAGCGCATGTGATCAGGCGGTCGGAACCCCCGCGATCAACTCGAAGGCATCGGCGACCTGCTCGTATCCGGTCCTCATGATGAACTGCGAGTTCTTGCCGTAGCTCTTCATGCCGAGGATGAAGAAATCCGGCTCGGGGTTCTTGAGCGCATCGGGTCCGAACGCGGCGTCCGTGAGACAGTCCGCGGCGCCCGTGGCCCCCGCGCCGAGGAGCGCCGCCGCGAGATTCATCGGTCCTCGTGACGCGTAGCATTCGTGGATCTGCAACTGCCGGTAGAGACGGTCATCGGGCTCGTAGCCGACGAGCGCGAGCACGCGATCGAAGCGCTCGACGCGCGCATCTTCCTCGACGCGAAGCTCGACGCGAAGCCCGGATCCCTCGGGCTCCACGGCGACGAGCTGCGCGTCTCCCAGGCGCTCGCAACCGGGCGGTAGGCGATCCCGGAGTGCGCGCACCCGCTCGGCGAGCGCTACGCGCTCCGGGAGGGGATCGTCCGCGATGGGCTCGAGCAGCGCCGGCGATTCGGAGCGACTGGCCCACGTGAACGTCGTGTCGCCGCTCTGGTCCGCGAGCTCCGCCAACCACAGCGCGGCGGTGCCGGCCGAGTGCCCCCCGCCGAGCAGCAGCGTCCGCCTCCCCGCGTACCGTCCGCGATCTCGACCCAGGAGGTCCGGGAGGTGATACGCGATCGCGTCGCGAGCCGCGCGCTCGCCACGCGCCGGAGCGCCGCCCGGTCCGGCCCAGTTCGGGCGCGAGTACGAGCCGGTACAATCGAGCACGCACGACGCGTACGCCTCTCGCTCCGCGCCCGAGCGATCGTAGAGAATCCGGAAGGGTTGATCGGCCCGGGCC
>JAKSCH010000254.1 GCA_022360695.1 Gemmatimonadota bacterium | reverse complement strand
CGACCGTTTTCGCGACGGTCGGGGGCTCGCTAGCGGGCGTCCGCGTCGCCATCCTTAGGGCCCAAGGCCACACGCAACCATCCAAGTCTCGGAGCGACGTACCGTGACCGACGTACAGACCGCGAAACCCGAAGTCGACGAAACGCCCGCCCCCTCGGGCTCGAACGGGGGAAGCTCCGGCGCGACGAGCTCCACGACCCCGAGCTCGCGCGCGCAGGCGCTCGCGGCCGAGCAAGCCGAGTATCTGTTCCCGTGGGTGCGACCCTATTACGAGCAGCCGCTCGTCATGTCGGACGCGGAGGGAGTGTGGGTCCGCGACGTCGAAGGCGACGAGTATCTCGATCTTTTCGCCGGGATCCTCACGACGTCGGTCGGCCACTGCAACCCGGCCGTCCTCGACGCCGTTCGAACCCAGATGGCGCGGATCGGCCACACGTCGACGTTGTACGTGACGGAGGGACAGATCGAGGCGGCCAAGTCGCTCGCCGAGATCACGCCGGGCGAGCTCAAGACCACGTGCTTCACGAACAGCGGGACCGAGGCGGTGGAGTCGGCGATCGCCACGGCGCGGCTCCACACCGGTCGCCACGAGATCGTCGCCCTCCGGCTGTCGTACTCGGGACGCAGCTCGCTCACGAGCCACATGACCGCGCAGAAGGGGTGGCGTCTCCCGTTCGGGGGGTCCGCCGGCATCGTTCACGCGCGGTCGCCGTACACGTATCGGTCGCCCACGGGTGACGACTCGACCGATCTGTTCATCGACGACCTCGTCGAGGTCATCGAGACCACGACGAGCGGCAAGCCCGCCGCCTTTTTCGCCGAGACGATCCAGGGCGTGGCGGGTTACGTCGTCCCGCCCGCGGACTACTTCCAGCGCGCGGCCGAAGTCGTGCGGAGCTTCGGCGGTCTGGTCATCATCGACGAGGTCCAGGCCGGGTTCGGGCGGACCGGGAAGCACTGGTTCGGGATCGAGCACTGGGGTGTGGAGCCCGACATCATGGTCATGGCGAAGGGAATCGCGAACGGCTTCCCCGTCGGCGCCACCGTGACCCGACCCGAGATCGCCGAGGCCTGGCAGGGGCCGTCGATCTCCACCTATGGCGGCAACCCGATCTCGATGGCCGCGGCGCGCGCGACCCTCGACGTGATGAAGCGCGAGGACGTGCCGACGCGCGCCGACGCGCGTGGCCAGCAGCTCCGGGCCGGGCTCGACTCTTTGCGGGACCGCTACTCGTGGATCGGGGAGGTCCGCGGCATGGGGCTCATGCAGGGCGTCGAGCTCGTCTCGGATCGAGCCCGCAAGACGCCGGATCCCGACCGAGCCGCCGCGTTGCTCGGCGCGGCGAAGGAAGAGCGGCTGCTCATCGGTCGCGGTGGGTCGAACGGGCACGTGATCCGGATCGGACCCTCGCTCCTCATCACCGCCGAGGAGATGGAGGAAGGGCTCAAGCGGTTCTACGCGGCCTGCGAGCGGGCGGACGGTTGATCGCGGGACTCCCGGCACAAACGTGGCTGCTGATGGTGGCCGCCGTGGCCCCGGGGCTGATCGTCGCCCTCGCGTTTCTCGTAGCCCATCTCGACGACGAGCCGTAGTCACCCTCGGTGCCCGCTTCCCTTAGCCGCAGGTCGGGCTGAGCCCATGAGACGACTCGAAGGCCGCGTCGCGATCGTCACCGGAGCCGGTCGTGGGATCGGCCGCGCCCACGCGCTCGGGCTGGCCGAGGGTGGCGCCCGCGTGGTCGTCAACGATCGGGGCGGGTCGGTGGACGGTCGGGGCACCGACATCGGACCCGCCGAAGCCGTCTGCGAGGAGATCCGAGCCGCGGGTGGCGAGGCGGTCCCCAGTGACCACGACGTGTCCGACTGGGACGCCGGCGACGGACTCGTCCGGCTCGCGACCGATGCGTTCGGTGGCCTCGACATCGTCATCAACAACGCGGGGATCCTCCGCGACCGCGCGTTCTTCCAGATGACCGAGTCCGAGTGGGACGACGTGATCGCCGTCCACCTCAAGGGCCACGCCGCGGTGAGCCGAGCCGCGGTCGCCTACTGGCGTGCGGAGGCGAAAGCGGACCGTCCTCGTCGCGCCTCGCTCATCCACACCACGTCGTCGTCCGGGCTGTGCGGCAACTTCGGCCAGGCGAATTACGGCGCGGCCAAGATGGGAATCGTCGGTCTGTCGAAGGTCATCGCGATCGAGGGCGCCAACTACGGCATTCGGTCGAACGTGATCTCCCCGTCCGCTCGCACCCGCATGACCGACCAGATGACCGGCGTCGAGCTGCTCGGCGAGCCCGATGAATCCGGCTACGATCCCTTCGCCCCCGAGCACATCGCGAACGTCGCCACCTGGCTCGCCGAGGCGGACTGTCCCGCCAACAACCAGATCTTCCACGTGTCGGGTCACCGCGTTCGCGTGCTCGAGATCCCTCGTGTCGCCTCGGACCTTCGATTCGACCGCGACCTCGATCCGGAATCGATCGAGCGAGCCTTCGCGGGACGCTCGGTGACGGCGCTGGATGCGTTCTCACTGATTTTGTAGTCACCGGTTCGGACGGACGCCCCGCCGGACCCGTACCGCACTCTACAAACGGCCATCTCTCTAGACGAACCGCCTCGGCGTCCGCTCCGACGCCGTTGACCATGCTGTCGTACGAACGACCGTGTGCTCGGACTATTGACTGCCTTTCGCGATCGTGGCCACTATCGACAGTCAACCTTCGTGAGGCGCGTGCCTACGACCGGCCCGCCTGCTGTCGACCACCGCCGGCTGTTCGCTGGCGCTGGTCGCACACGCCGTCGCCCAAGAAGATCAACGACGGGTTGGTCGAGTACAGGACTCCCGGACGGCGGCGACCACCGGCTCACCATTCGGGTGAGGGCTACGAGGAGGCCGTCGAAACGCCGGCGCGCCACACACCCTGCGAGTGCGCGAGGACGAATACCATGATGAGGTTTCCGAGCGCGATGAGGATCAGCGACTTCGCCATGCCGTCCGGCTGTTCGTCCTCCATGCCCATTTCCTTCGCCCACGCTTCGCCGAACACGGGTCCGAACCACAGGTATCCGATCGGCATCATCACGATCGCGGCGATGATGATCGCGAGGTAGTTGAGAGGAATCGTCGGTTCCACGCGTCCCCCTTCACGCGCACGGGTCATCGACCCCGCGAGCGGGCTGGTCGCGACTTGCGGCGGGCGGCGCTGCATCGGGACTTTGGCGGGGTCCCAAGGAGGAGACACGATGAAATCTCTGAACTCGATTGTCACGACCTCGTTCGTCGCCGCGACCTTAGGCACGGCGACTGCCGCGTCCGCTCAGACACGAGACATGACCGACGAAGAACGCGCGCGTCTCATGGCCGAGTATGAAGCGCGGATCGAAGCCGAGCTGGTCTCGGAGCGCCCGATCGAGGCGCTCAACTCGGTGTGGATCGAAGAGCTCACGTGGATGGAGGTCCGCGATCTCCTCGCCGCGGGGACGAACACCGCGATCATCTCGACGGGCGGGATCGAGCAGAACGGCCCCTACGTCGCCACGGGGAAGCACAACTACGTCCTCCAAGGCACCTGCGAGTCGATCGCGCGCTCGCTCGGAAACGCACTCTGCGCGCCGATCGTGAAGCTCGTTCCGGAGGGCGACATCGATGAGCCCTCCGGGCACATGCGCTATCCCGGCACGATCTCGCTCCGACAGGAGACGTTCGAGGCCGTGCTCGATGACGTCGCCTCGAGTCTGCGCGCGCACGGGTTCGAGCACATCGTCTTCATCGGGGACAGCGGTGGGAACCAGAGCGGGATGGAGAATGTCGCCGCGGCGCTCAACGAGCGGTGGTACGACGCGCACGCGCACTTCATCCCCGAGTACTACCGCTATGGTGGCGGCGACTTCCTGGAGCGCGAGCTCGGGATCGTCGAGACGGAGGACGATGGCATCCACGACAGCTTCGGGATCACGAGCCTGATGATGGTCGTCGACCCTACGGTCGTCCGGTACGAGCAGCGCGTGGACGCGGGACTGGCTCGCATCAACGGCGTCCCGATCGCTCCCAAGGAGGAGACGATCGAGATCGGGAAGAAGCTGATGGCGTATCGGACCGCGCTCACGGTCGAGAAGATCCGGGCGTCGATCGCGAACGCCACGATGTAGACGGGATCCAGGCCGCCGCGCGGCCGGGCGCGGCGGTCGCTGCGCGGCTCGGCACGACTATATTGGGTCCGTACGCTGCGGCCGGCTCACCCCGCCGGGGGGCGAATGACCCGAAAACTCACCACTGCGGTCTCCGGTAGCTTGTTGTGCGGGCTCGCCTTGGCCGCGTCCGTCGCTCCGCCGTTCGCCGACGCTCCGCCCGCCCTCGCCGGGGCCACGACGCCGGACACGACGCCT
>JAKSCH010000132.1 GCA_022360695.1 Gemmatimonadota bacterium | reverse complement strand
GTCGAGGGCGCCTTGCGCCGTCGCCCAGGCCGCGCCGATGTCCCGCATGGCGACATGGAGCCAATCCCGCGATCGACCGAGCCATTCGAGCGCCTCGATCACGCTCCGCGCCGGAACCTCGCGCTGATCGTCACGGTGCCACCGGGCCAGCGCCTCCAGGCCGATGACGCGTCCGGTCTCCACGTCGATCTGAGGTTGAAACGCGCACCGAAGCTTCCCGCTCCCCAGCGCGCCCGCCAGCTCGTCCATCATGCGGCGACCGAGCTTGCGCTTGAAGAACTGAGCGACGTCCCGCCCCTTCTGCTTGGCCTCGATCAAGGCCAGGTCGGCTTCGACGAGAAGATCTTCGAGCTTCGCGGGCTCCTGGCTCACGGCGACGCCAGCGGTGAAGTGAAGCTCGGTGGGCACGCCCTCGAGCACGACCGGGCGTTCGAGCTCGCGCTTGAGTCGCCGGACCACCGTGTTCACCTGTCGCAACGGATCGTCGAGCCCATGCAGGAAGACGACGAACTCGTCCCCGCCGACGCGGCTCACGAAATCTCGATCCGAGCGCACCACCGTCTCGAGAGCGCCCGCGAACTCGATGAGCGCTCGATCCCCGATGTGATGACCGTGGTCGTCGTTGATGGACTTGAAGTCATCCAGGTCGACGAGCAGCACCGCGAAGCTCGTGGCCTCCGGGTCTTCCAAGATCTCCGGGACCCTCGAGAACAACGCATACCGATTCGCGAGACCGGTCAGGACATCGTGCTCGAGCGCCGTTCGCAGCTGAGAGTCCAGCTTCAAGCGCGCACGAACGATCCGGACCCCGAACACGAGCGCCGACAGAATCGCGAGCGCCACCACGGCGGTGCCGAGCCCCTGCACTCGCTCGGCTTCGAGCACTGCGGCGTCGAGCTCGCCCTCGGCGTGAAGAAGCAGCTCGTCCGCGATTTGGGCGACCTGTCCGGTCCACACGGGCCGCGCGTCGTAGAGCTCGCGAATCGAGCGGTACGACCGTTCCTCGCTCAGCGAGAGCAGGAACGGGAAATCCGCTTCCATCCGACGTACGCCGCCGTTGTTCGCCATCCGCGTGACGATCGCGAGCGACGTCGGGTCTGCCCGGCGCGCTACGTCGAGCAGGATGGTCTCCTCGAACGGCGTGAAGTCGCGAGCCGCGTCGCCGTGGGACTCGCGCAGCCGCCGGTGGTGGCCGAGGATCGCGCGATACTCTTCCACGAGTGCCGGGTCCGCCGGCGGGCGTCGAGCCAGCGCCCACTCGCGGGCCATGGCGCCTTCGAGGTAGTCGCGAAACAGAAGCGCGGCGTCCTGCGCGAACGTCGCCGCCTCGAGCATGGCGGACCACTGCCCACGGTTGTCCCTCGGCACGACGCGCTTGAAGTCGTGGAGGAACTCGTCCAACCAGGCGATTCGCTCGCGCGAGGAGCGGGCGTCGCTCACGTCCGCCAGCCACGCGTCGATGGCGGCCGACATGGCCTCGTGGGTCGGCCCCCAGCTCTTCGACGGTGGCTCGCTCGCGAGCCGAGCTCCGGCGGTCCGCACGGTGGTCTCGAGCAGCTCGGCGGCCGAAGCGACCTCTTCCGCCCGTCCGCCCTCGTACATGTGCATGAGCAGCGCCGCGATCGCGTCGTGCGCGGCGAGCGAGACATCACGCTCGACCGAGAGCAGCTCCACGCCTTCGCGGAGCCCCGAGACCACCTGACCCGTCTCCCGGGCATACGAGCTGACTCGGGTCCCGTAAACGGCTGCCGATACGGCGATTACACCCACGACGAAGCCCTGCCAGATCGGTCGCCACCGCCACGGCGAAAGCGAGCGCCCCAGACTGGCGGAAACGCGATCTCCCGAGTTTTGCGTGGCTTCTGACATCCTTGGCCGCTCCGACGGACGCGGTGACCCGCGTTCGCACGCATCGATCTTCGAGCGACCGCTCAACGGCAAAGCCTACGCCAGCCCGGCCGGTGATCGCTTGCTGGGTACGGACCCGCGGATCAGGTTCCCCGACATGCATACGATCGTGGAGCTCGATGTGAACGGCGATCGGCAGGAAGTAGGCGTCCCGTCTCACTATACGCTGCTCGAGGCGCTGCGTTACGGTCTCGGCCTGACCGGTTCCAAGCAGGGGTGTGACAAGGGCGATTGCGGGGCGTGCACGGTGCTTCGCGACGGAGAAGCCGTCCTCGCCTGCATACTGCCCGTCCACGAAGCGATCGGACACGAGATCACGACGGTGGAGGGACTGGCGGACGGGCCGGATCCGCACCCGCTGCAAGACGCCTTCGATCTCACCGGTGGGGCACAATGCGGATTCTGCACGCCCGGTATCCTGTGCTCCGCCTACGGCCTGCTGTCCGTGAACCCCGATCCCACTCGGACCGAGATCGCCGAGGCGCTGTCGGGCAACCTGTGCCGCTGCACTGGATACACGAAGATCTTCGAGGCGGTGGAAGTCGCCGCCGAGGCGGTACGCAGCGGCCGCCGACCCGAAGAGGTGATGGAAGAGCGACGTGGCGCGCCGGATCGAGCGGCGCCGGGGTGACGCGCCACCGATCGTCCCGGGCTCGCCGCCGTCTGTACGGCGTCCTCTTCGCGTTGGGAGCCGGGTTCGCCCCCCTGGGCGCGCAGACCCCCGAAGATCGGCTGGCCGAGCTCGGGATCGAGCTCCCCACGCCCGACGCTCCCATCGCGAACTTCGTGAAGGCCGTGACGACGGGTAACCTGGTGTTCGTCGCCGGCCACGGCCCGTGCGGGGGACTCGACGAGAGCAACACGGGCAAGGTCGGTCTCGATCACAGCGTCGAAGAGGGTTACGCCATCGCGCGTTGGGTCGGAGTCTGCATGCTCGCCAGCCTGAAGCGTGAGATCGGCGAGTTGTCGCGCGTGAGCCGGATCGTCCGCGCGTTCGGCATGGTCAACGCACCGGACGACTTCACCCGGCACCCACAGGTCATCAACGGCTTTTCGGACCTCATGGAGCAGGTCTTCGGCCCGGCGATCTCGAAACACGCCCGGGCCGCCGTCGGTGTGTCGTCGCTCCCCCGAGATCAGTCCGTCGAGATCGAGATGGTCGTCGAACTGAGGAGTCCCTAGTGTGGTGTATCAAAAGTCCCTTGACCACCGAGAGTGGTGAGGCGCCCGCTCGCCAAGGCGCGAGAACGAAGGCGTAGCCATAGCTACGTCGAGATCGAGCAACGCCGGCGAGCGGGATGCATCGCCGCTCGAATGG
>JAKSCH010000153.1 GCA_022360695.1 Gemmatimonadota bacterium | reverse complement strand
TCGAGTTCCAGGACAACCGCGAGCTCTACGACTGGTTCATCGAGCACACACGCCCGGGCGCCGCCGGCATCGACGAGATCCCGGGCGCCGAGGGGAGCGGCGGCGAGGCGCTCGGCTCCTGGGAGCCCCGACCGCGCCAGTACGAGTTCGCGCGTCGCAACCTCGACTTCACGGTCGTCAGCAAGCGGAAGCTCCTGAGTCTCGTCTCCGACGGCCACGTCGACGGCTGGGACGACCCGCGGATGCCGACCCTGGCGGGGCTGCGCCGACGCGGGATCCCTCCCGATGCGATCCGCGCCTTCTGCGAGCAGGTCGGGATCGGCAAGGCCGAGAACCGCGTCGAGGTCGGTACGTTCGAGTGGGCGGTGCGCGAGACGCTCAACGCTCGAGCGCCTCGCGTGCTCTGCGTGGTGAACCCGCTCAAGGTCGTGCTCACGAACTACCCCGACGACGCGGTCGATTGGCTCGAGGCCCCCTACTTTCCGCACGATGTGGAAGACCCGCCCGCCGCCTGGCCGGCGACGCGTCGCATCCCGTTCTCGGCCAACGTGTACATCGAGCGCGAGGATTTCGCGGAGGAGCCGCCGTCCGGATTCAAGCGGCTGGCTCCCGGGCGCGAGGTCCGGCTGCGCCACGGCCCGTTCGTGACTTGCCAGGAGATCGTGAAGAACGAATCGGGCGAGATCGTCGAGCTGAGGTGCACGTACGACCCCGACACGCTTCACGGATCCGCGCCCGATGGGCGACGACCGAGAGGCACGATCCACTGGGTGTCGGCCGACGCGGGGGTGGAAGCGGAGGTTCGGTTGTACGACCTACTGTTCGCCGTCCCGGACCCGACCGAGGGCGTGCACGACTTCCGCGAGAACTTGAACCCCGACTCGTTGGACATCCGCCAAGCCGTGATCGAGCCGAGCGTGACGGAAGACCCGGTCGATGTCGCGTATCAGTTCGAGCGGCTGGGGTACTTCGTGAGGGACCGTCCGTCCAAGTCGGTCGCGAACGTCCGATCCGCGACTCCGACGGTCGGCGATCCCGCCGCCGCGAGGTCGGGGGCGATGGACGATCCGGACGGCGCGACGCGTCTCGTCTTCAACCGCACGGTTCCGCTTCGCGACAGTTGGATCAAACACGGCGCGGCACGAGCCACAGGCACTGCGACCGCCTCTGCTAGCGGCGCGGTCGAACATCGCGGATCCACGCAGGCCACGGCCACCTCGGTGGCCACGGCGTCGGCTGTGGTCGTGGGTGCGGACTCGGGCCGAGAGCGCCGCGATCAAGCGCGAGAGACATCCCCGACCCTGCGCGCCGCGTACGATCGCTTCCGGGGCGAGCTCGGTCTGAGCGAGGACGTCGCGGATCTGCTGAGCGGGGCCGAGGAGACGGTCACGTTCTACGAGCGCGCCATCTCGGGCGGGGCGACCGAGACGGCCGTCGCCAACTGGCTGCTCAACAAGGTCCGAGGCGCGGAGGCCAACGGCCACGAGTCCAAGCTCGAGCCGGAAGCGCTCGGCGCGCTCGTCGAGCTCGTCGAGAGCGGCCGGATCTCGGGCGCGACGGGAAACGAGCTGCTCGAGCGGCTCGTCTCGTCGGGAGGCGACCCGGTCGAGATCGTCGATCGAGAGGGGCTCGGACGGCTGGTGGACTGGGGGCGGATCCGCGAGATCACCGAGCGCGTGCTGACCGAGCACCCCGACGAGGTCGGACGATACCGGGGTGGCCAGGTCGGTCTGGCGGGCTTCTTCGTGGGACAGGTGATGCGGGCGACCGAGAACCGCGCCGACCCGGCGCTGGTCAGACAAATCGTGGAGGAGAGCTTGGCATGATGCTCCGGCCGAGAACGAGGATGCGTGCGAGCTGGGCGACCCTGCTCTTGGGGCTTATAGGGGGTCCGGCGATCGTCGGGCACCCGGAGATCCTCGCCGGACAGGAGCCCCCTTCGCCGGACAGCGTGGTCTCGCTGCGCGAGCTCATCGTCTCCGCGACGCGATCGCAGAGCTCGGTGGGCGAGGTCCCCGTGAACGTGACCGTGGTCACGCGCGAGCAGCTCCGGCTCTCCGCCGCGCAGACGCTCCAGGACGTGCTGCAGGAGGTGCCGGGTCTCAACTTCCGGTTCCCGTTCGCCGCAGGGGTGGCGCACCCGTCCTGGCAGGCGGTCACGCTCCGCGGGCTCGGCGGCACGGCCGCCAGCCGCACGCTCGTTCTCGTGGATGGCGTCCCGCTCAACGACCCGTACTTCGGGTGGGTGCGGTGGAGCCAGATCCCGGTGGAGGTCATCGACCGCGTCGAGATCGTGCGTGGCGGCGCCACGGTGAGCTGGGGCAGTCAGAGCCTGGCCGG
The DNA here is from genome assembly GCA_022360695.1 of Gemmatimonadota bacterium. Lineage (GTDB taxonomy): Bacteria > Gemmatimonadota > Gemmatimonadetes > Palauibacterales > Palauibacteraceae > Palauibacter. Next base: position 1,870 of record JAKSCH010000153.1, on the reverse strand, counting down.
CGTCGTCCACGTCATCACCCGGTCTCCGAGACGCGGCGGGTTCTCGGCGGGCGCGCAGGGCGGCAACCTCTCGACGTTCCGCGGCGACGCGATGGCGTCGTTCGGCGGCGATCGCGTCCACGGCTACGTCGCGGGCGAGTTCTTCGACAGCGACGGCTACACGCTCACCGAGCCCAGCCAGCGGGGGCTCGTGGACATCCCATCGGCCTCGCAGCACACGGCGCTCCGGGGGAAGGTCGAGATCGATGTCAGCGACCGCGTGCGACTCCGCGCCCAGGGCAACTACTTCGACCAGGACAAGGACAACGCGACCCCGCAGCGCTTCAACACGACGGAAGCCGGGTTCGGTCAGCTCGGCGCCACGATCGCGGCCGGCGATGGCTCGACGCTCGACGCGAATCTGTACGTGCAGTCGCAGGACTACCTGAACCAGTTCTCGAGCGTGGAAGCCGGGCGCGCCGACGAGGAGCCGTCGATCAACCAGGATGTCCCGTCATCGGGCGTGGGGGCGAACCTGGTGTGGGACAAGCCGGGTCTCGGCGATCACAGCCTCACGTTCGGGGCCGACTTCCTGAGCGCCACCGGCGACGCGAACGAGCTGTTCATCTGGGATGGGAGCGCGTTCGAGCGCGAGCGCGCGACCGGTGGAGACCAGACGCTGTTCGGCTTCTTCGCGCAGGACCGCATCCGAATCGGCGATGACATCCAGCTGCACGGCGGGCTGCGGCTCGACGTGTGGCGACAGTCGAGCGGGTTTCGGCACGTCGAGGTGATCGCGGACGGCGAAGTCCTCACCGATGACACATTCGAGGATCGCAGCGGGACGCGGCTCAGCCACAACCTCGGGTTCCTGGCGCCGGCGTCGGACGCGGTCGCGGTCCGCGGCGGCTTCTACAGCGGCCTGAGGGTTCCGACCCTCAACGAGCTCTACAAACCGTTCCGCGCCGCTGGCGGGGTCGTCACCGAGTCCAGCGAGGCGCTCGACCCCGAGCGAATGATCGGGGTCGAGGTGGGCTTGGACATCCAGCCCGATCCGACGTTCCTCGTCCGGCTGACCGGATTCTGGAACCGAGTGACGGACGCGATCACGGACGTGACGATCCAGGAAGCGACGGAGTCCGGCGTGATCCAGCCGTGCGGCTTCGTATCCGCGGGCGGGGTCTGCCGGCAGCGCGACAACGTCGGCACGATCCGGAGCATCGGGCTCGAGACCGAGCTCGAGCTCCGTCCCTCGGGGGCGTGGCTGTTCGCGGCGAACTACCAGTTCAACCCGACGGAGATCACCGAGGCGCCGGGTCGGGACGATCTCGTGGGCAACGACGTCCAGGGCAGCCCCGAGCACCGGGCCATGCTCCGGGTCGGACACGTAGATCCGACCACGCTGGAGCTCGTGGCCACCGGCCGCTTCCTGGGCGATCGATTCGACAACGACCTCAACACGGGCGAGATCGCGAGCTCGTTCCTGGTCGACCTGCGGGCGCGGCGTCAGATCACGCAGCAGCTCGACGCGTTCATCAGCCTCCAGAACGCCTTCGACACGGTCGCGGAGATGTCGCACGACGCGGGAGGCTTCATCCGCGTGGCGGCGCCCCGCACGTTCGTCGGCGGGCTACGCGTGCGAGTGACGCGGTAGGATCCAGACGCCTGCGACGCGTCGCTAGCGTGGTGAGCGAAAAGTCTCGAGGGACGTTCGACTCACCACACTAGTGTGGTGTATCAAAAGTCCCTTGACCACCGAGAGTGGTGAGGCGCCCGCTCGCCAAGGCGCGAGAACGAAGGCGTAGCCATAGCTACGTCGAGATCGAGCAACGCCGGCGAGCGGGATGCATCGCCGCTCGAATGGCAAGGGACTTTTGATACACCACACTAG
>JAKSCH010000388.1 GCA_022360695.1 Gemmatimonadota bacterium | reverse complement strand
CGCGATCTTCGACCTCGGTCGACAACCGCTCGGCCGCCGCGCGTAGCCCGTCCGGGCTCCGGGTCGCGGACGTCTGTACGCGTACGAGCGCGGCCAGCACCTCGTCCAGGCGCTCGGCGAGCGCATCGCGCGCGGCCCGCGCCGCCGTGAGGATTCCCTCCCCCGCCTCCTCCGCGGAGCCCGCCGGCGCGGTCTCGAGCACCGAGACGCTCCGGTCGAGCCGATCCAGATCCTCGGCCGCCCGCGCCGCCGTCTCGAGCAGCTCGTTCGTGGCTCGGACGCTGGGCCGGCTCAGCGGCGTCTCGTCGCCCCCGAGCGAAGCAGCCACCGCGACGATGTCCTTGAGTCGAGCGCGCGCTTCGCCCTCCGGCAAGGCGACCAGCGCTCCGCGCACTCGCACCTCCGCGTCCTTCGGAAGATCGAGGACGGGGGACGAGCGAGGACGCCATACCGCCTCCGTGACTTCCCGCCGCGCGGCCAGCAGAAGCAGCGCGCCGAAGACAGGTCCGAAGAGTAGCAGCAGCGGGTCGATCGCGATGCCCAGGAAGAGACCCGAGCCGGCCGCCGCGACGGACAACGCCACGAGACCCGCGGGGACGCGCCGCCACGCTTCGTCTCGACCGATGGCCACGGCCGCCACGCCACGGATCGAGAGCGCCGCCGCGGCGCGACCGGCCGTCGTGGCGGGCAGCGCCACGATCGGCCGTCTGCCCTCCGCGACGTCGCGTGCGGCGTCCCCGTCGATCGCGCCACGCACGGCCTCGATCAACCAGGCTTCGAGCGCCCGTCGATCCGCCCGCCGGTCCGACGGGGCGACGAACAACAGCGCGTCGGAATCGGGCGGCGCGCAGCTCGGACACACCCCCAACCCGAGCGCGTCGTCCATGCCGCAGACGTCGCACGTCGCGCGCGCGGCGAGCGCCGACGCGTTCACGAGGCGCCGCTCACGATTCCAGGACGGCCCGGGCGCGACGGGTCCGCCCGTCTTCGCGATCGTAGCGCTCGAGGAACCGACGCAGGTAGTCCCGCGCCGTCTCGTGATCTCCGGTCTCGTAGCGAGCGACGCCCGCGTGATAGAGCGCCATGTGGTGATCGGGCCGGAACTCCACCACGAGCTCCATGATCGGGCCCACCGCGAGGTCGTCTCCCGCATCGGCCGTCGGGTGCGCGGCGCCGAACACGATCCCGGTCGCGCGCCGGCGCTCGTCCCCGGACAGTCTCCGGAGGATCCACCGCGCACGATCGACCCGACCCGCCAGCGCGTAGCACGCCGCGCTGTATCCGGCCCCGGACCAACCGAGGGGCGGCGGCGACCGCCGGTGCCGGGTCTCGACGTCGACCGCGTTGCAGTGGGGTCGCATCGCCTGGAACCACTCCAGGGCGCGGGCCGCGCCCGGCCCCGCCGAAGCTTCGATCGCGAGCGCCTCGGGACCGGCCGGCCCCGAGATCGAGGCCGAGCGGACATGGCCGGCCGCCATCGACGCGGACAGCGCCAGGAAGGCCCAACCGATCCAGTAGAGCTTACGCATCCGGTACTCCCCTACGTACGATCGCCGGCGAAACGAAGCGGAGCGTCGCGGAACGCCGTCCTTGCGCGCGAACCGGCGACCTCGAGGGCGTGAAGGGCAATTCCCGGACCGATGCGGCGGGGTTCGGCGCCGGGGACGGCTCAGGACCCCGAGCAGGCGGTTCCGAGCCCGATCGGCGTCTCGTCGCCGAACGGGCCTCTCAGTACTCCGTCCGGTCCGGGTTCGAGGCCCAGGCGTCGAACTCGCGCCCCGCTCCCTCCACCTCCACGTGTCGGGTGTCGAGATCGCGCGCGTCGACCGTGCGCGCCAGCTCGTCGTAGATGAACCGATCGTCGAACCCGGCCGCCGCCGCGGCGGCGCGATCGCTGGCGAAGAACACGCGATCCGGTCGCGCCCAGTAGAGCGCCCCCATGCACATCGGGCAGGGTTCCGCGCTCGAGTACACGTCGCAGCCGTCGAGCTGGAACGTCCCCAGGACACGGCAGGCCTCCCGGATCGCGACCACCTCGGCGTGCGCCGTCGGATCCGCCTCCGCCGTGACCCGGTTCGCGCCGCGCGCGATCACCTCCCCGCGGCGGACCACGATGGCGCCGAACGGGCCTCCGCCCGCCGCGACGTTGTCGACCGCGAGCCGAATCGCCTGTTCGAGAAACGCCCGTGTCGTGTCCTTCGAGGGATCGCTCGGTGGTGGCATGGTGCCGACGGCTCCGATCCGTTGTTCACACCCGGCGGGCGCACGGGGATTCGTTTGCTCGCGTACCGTTGGGACCGGAATATACGGGCAATGGACATCCTGCGGCGCGAAGGTCTGGCCAAGCTCTCGGGTTCCGAGCGGTATGTGGACGATCTCGCCCTCGACGACTTCCTGTGGGGCGGCACCGTCCGGAGCACGATCCCCCGCGGCCGGCTCCGGGGGATTCGGTTCCCCGACTGGTTCGACGACGAGGACTTCGTCGTCGTCCGCGCCGCCGACATCCCCGGCCGCAACTCGATCTACCTCAAGACGCACGACCAGCCCGCCCTGGTCGAGTCCGAGATTCGACACGCCCACGAGCCCGTGCTCCTGCTGGCGCACGAGTCGCGCTCGGCCGTGCGTCGCGCGGTGGCCGAGATCGAGGTGATCGCCGAGCCGCTGGATCCCTGGCTCGACTACGTCGCCGACCCTCCGCCCGAGATGATCCAGCACGGAGACGACAACGTCTTCAAGCGCATCGATCTCCGGAAAGGCGACGTCGAGGCCGCGCTGGCCACGGCACCGATCGTCGTCGAAGGCGTGTACGAGACGAGCGCGCAGGAGCACATCTACATCGAGCCGCAGGGGATGACGGCCCATGTCGAGGACGGGCTCGTCGTGGTGCGGGGATCGATGCAATGCCCGTTCTACGTCGAGAAGGCGCTGTGCAATCTGCTCGGGCGCCCCGAGTCCGGCGTTCGCGTCGTCCAGACGCCGACCGGTGGCGGGTTCGGCGGGAAGGAGGAGTACCCGTCGATGATCGCCGGACACGCCGCGCTCCTGACGCTGGAAGCCGGGCGCCCGGTGAAGCTCGTGTACGAGCGCGCCGAAGACATGGCGGCGACGACCAAGCGACACCCGTCCCGGATCCGACACCGTACGGGCGTGGACGAGGACGGGAAGCTCCTGGCGCAGGAGATCGACGTCCGGTTGGACGGCGGGGCGTACCTCACGCTCTCGCCGGTCGTGCTCTCGCGAGCCTGCATCCACGCCGCGGGTCCGTACGCCTGCGACCACGTCCGCATCAGCGGCACGACCGTGCTGACCAATCGCGTGCCGTATGGCGCGTTCCGGGGGTTCGGGAATCCCCAGGCGTGCTTCGCGTTCGAGCGTCAGATGGACGCGATCGCCCGTCGACTCGGGATCGATCCGATCGAGCTCCGCCGTCGGAACCTGATCCGCGACGGGGAGTCGACGGCGACCGGACACGTGATCACCGATGGGACGGATCGGGTCGCGCTGCTCGATCGGGCGGTGGCGCTGGCGGACGTGAGAGCGAAACGAGCCGCCCACGTCACGTTCAACGCGCGGACCCCGGACGCTCGACGCGGGGTCGGCGTCGTGACGTATCACCATGGCGCGGGGTTCACGGGCGCGGGCGAGGTCGAGATGGACTCTCGCGTGCACGTGGTCGGCCGGCGCGATGGGATCGTCGAAGTGCGCGCCGCCAGCACGGAGATGGGGCAAGGCACGATCACCGTGTTCACGCAGCTCGCCGCGGAACGATTGGGTCTGGCTCCCGACCAGATCGTGATCGCGCCCCCCGACACCCGACGCGTGCCGAACAGCGGTCCGACCGTGGCGTCGAGGACCGCGATGATCGTCGGACACCTCGTCGAGCGCGGCTGCGACGACCTCCGTCACGAGGTCGGCCTCACGGACGAGGCGCGAGGACCCATCGTCCGCGACGCCATCCTGGCGTGGCACGACGAGCACGACGAAGACGTCGTCGTGGGCGAGGGACGGTACGTCGCGCCCCCCGGCATCGAGTGGAACGAAGAGACGTACGAGGGAGCGGCCTACGGGGCGTACTGCTGGGCCGCGCACGTCGCGGACGTGGAAGTGGACCTCCGTACGTTCGGGGTCCGCGTGCTCGATTACGTGGCGGTCCAGGAAGTCGGCCGGGTGCTCAACGAGGTCCTGGCCCGTGGACAGATACAGGGCGGCGTCGTGCAGGGGATCGGGTGGGCGCTCTTGGAGGAATGCGTGGAGCGCGACGGCGCGATGGTCAACACGCAGCTCACCAACTACATTATCCCGACGAGCGGGGACGTGCCGCCCATCCGCGTCGATTTTCTCGAGAACCCGTACCCGCACGGTGCGGGGGGCGCGAAAGGGCTCGGCGAGTTCCCGCTCAACGGCCCGGCGCCCGCGATCGGGAGCGCGATCGCATCGGCGCTCGGCGTCGAGCCGTGCGCGATCCCGTTCACCCCCGAGCGGCTGCTGCGGCTCGCGGTCGAGGCCCGGGTGGCGTGATCGAGTTCAGGCTGAACGGTCGGCCGATCCGTCTCGATGTCGATCCCGCCGAGCGCTTGCTCGATCTCCTCCGCTACCGCCTCGACCTGACCGGGACGAAGGAGGGCTGTGCCGAAGGCGAGTGCGGCGCGTGCACCGTGTATCTCGACGACCTCCCGGTCGACGCGTGTCTCGTCCCCGCCTATCAGGCACACGGACGCGAGGTAGTGACCGTCGAGGCGTCGGACCGGCGGCAGCTCGAGCCGTTCTTGCGATCGGGGGCCACGCAGTGCGGCGCGTGCACGCCGGGCGTCGTGATGACCGCCGCCTGGATCCGCGATCACCCCGACCTGCTCGAGACGCACGATCTTCGGGAGCTCATGGCCGGCAATCTGTGTCGGTGCACCGGATACGACGGGATCATCGACGGGGTCGAGTCGGCGCTGACCGCGCATTCGGTCGACAACGCGGACGCGGCGACGGAGTCGAACCGCTCGGCATCGGCGCCGGTCAAGCCGACGAGCGCCGCCGCCGTATCCGGGGGCGGGGCCGTCCACCGACCCTCCTCGCTCTCGGAAGCGCTCGAGCTCCTCGACGCGGAGCCCGATGCGCTCCCGATCGCGGGCGGCACGGACCTGCTCGTTCACTGGCCGACGCGCTTGGATGCTCACGATCGCACGTACGTGGACCTGACCGGGGTGACGTCGCTTCGCGCGCACGACTGGACCCCGAACGCGTTGGTCCTGGGCGGCCTCACGACGTACTGGGACGTCATTCGGGATACGCGAGCGCGGGCGGAGTTCCCGCTGCTCGTGGACGCCGGGCGGCAAGTGGGCGCCGTCCAGATCCAGACGCGCGGCACGTGGGCGGGCAACATCGTCAACGCATCCCCGGCCGCCGATGGCGTCCCGGTCCTGATGGCGTACGACGCGGTCGTCGACCTCGCGTCGACGGACGGCCTGGAATCGATTCGGCTGGACGAGTTCTTCTCGGGGTACAAAGAGATGCGGATGTCGAACCGTCAACTGATCACCGCCATCCGACTGCCGCGCCGGGCGTACGACGTGGCCTGGTTCGACAAGGTCGGGTCCCGCGCCGCGCAGGCAATCACGAAGGTGGGTCTGGCCGTGACGCGACGCGCGGAACCGGCCGAAGATCGGTGGCGCGTCGTAGCGAACAGCGTCGCGCCCACGGTGCGTCGCTGCGCGACCGTCGAGCGGCTCCTCGGCCGCCGCGAGGCGATCGGATCCCCGCGGGTCCTGGCCGAAGCGTTCGCGCGGGATGTCGCTCCCATCGATGACATCCGCTCGACGCGCGCGTACCGCTCGACGGTCCTGAGCCGCTTGCTGTATTTCGGTCTTCGCAAGCGCGTGGACTTCGTCACGTGACGCGAGCCCCGTCGCTGGATCGACGCGTCGTCGATGACCTGCTCGGACCGCTACGGGCGGCGCTCGAAGCCCACGAGGTCTCGTACCCCGGAGACCGACCGGATCGACAACCGGCGCACACGGTGTACGGCGGCGCCCACCTGTTCCGACGCGACGCGAGCGCCAAGCTCGGACGCATCGCGCTCGCCTATCTCGACGAATACGCGCCGTCGCCCGCCGCCCTCGCCGGGTTGGCCTCGAGCGACGCGGACTTCGACGCGGTATACCACCGCGTGCGCGACAAGCTCGAACGCGAGCCCGTCGAGGACTTTCGGATCGACTTCGAGGACGGGTTCGGGTTCCGACCCGACGCGGAGGAGGACGAGGCGGCGATCGCGGCGGCCGAAGAGACCGCGGCGGGGTTGGCGGGTGGCTCTCTGCCTCCGTTCGTCGGGATCCGCATCAAGCCGCTGTCGCTCGAGCTGACCTCGCGGGCGCTTCGGACGCTCGACCTCTACGTGACGACGTTGGTGGAGCGCAGCGACGGCGTCCTTCCCGACGGGTTCGTCGTGACGCTCCCCAAGGTGGTGCGATCCGAGCAGGTGGCCGCGCTCGCGACCGCGATGTCGGAGCTCGAGAGCGTGCTGTCGATCGACCGTGGCGCCCTCGAGCTGGAGATCATGATCGAGACGCCTCAATCGATCTTCGGGACGGCCGAGGGCGCGACCGGCCGCATACCGTTGGCGGACTTCGTGGCGGCCGGCCAGGGACGTTGCACCGGCGCGCACTTCGGCGTCTACGACTACACGGCCGGCACGTCGATCACCGCCGAGTACCAGACGATGGACCACGGCGTCTGCGATTTCGCGCGTCAGGTGATGCTCGTCGCGCTCGCGCAGACCGGGATCCGACTCTCGGATGGGGCGACGAACGTGCTGCCCGTCCCGGTCCACCGCGCCGAAGAGGGGACGACGCTCGACGAACGGCAGCGTCGCGAGAACCGCGAGGCGATTCACGCGGCGTGGCGGCGTCATTACGACGATGTCCGGCACTCGCTCGTCAACGGATACTACCAGGGTTGGGATCTCCACCCGGCGCAGCTCGTCACGCGATACGCGGCGCTGTACGCGTTTTTTCTCGAGAGCCTCGAATCGGCGGCCACCCGTCTCCGTCGATTCGTCGGACGGGCGGCGCAGGCCACGCTCACGGGCGATGTGTTCGACGATGCCGCGACCGGCCAGGGGCTCCTCACGTATTTCCTCCGCGGTCTGTCGTGTGGCGCGCTCACCGAGGAGGAGGCCCTCTCGACCGGACTCACGATGGCCGAGATCCGGACGCGGTCGTTCGCGAAGATCATCGAGGGACGTCGGGACACGAGCCCGTGAGAGCCCTGTGGATCGAGGACGGCGCGCTCACGACGCGCGACGACATCCCGCGCCCGGAGCCGGGGCCGGGGGAGGCCCTGATCCGCGTCGTCCGCGCGGGGATCTGCGGCACGGACCTCCAGCTTCTCGACGGCTACGCGAGCTGGACCGGGATCCCGGGCCACGAGTTCGTCGGCGTCGTCGAGCGGGGACCGGCCGCCTGGCTGGGTCGGCGCGTGGTCTCGGAGATCAACGTGACCTGTCCGGGCTCCGACGAGGGGGCCTCGATGTGCCGCGCCTGCGCGAGCGGCCGCTCGCGGCACTGCGAGCGCCGAACGGTCATCGGGATCCGCGGGCGCCACGGCGCGTTCGCGGAGTGGGTGACCGCGCCCGTCGACAACCTGCACCGGGTCCCGGACGGGCTCCCGGACGAGACGGCCGTGTTCGCGGAACCGTTGGCGGCGGCGCTCCGGATCCGCGAGCAGGTCGACCTCCGACCCGATGATCGGGTGCTCGTGGTGGGCCCCGGTCGGCTCGGTCAGCTGGTCGCGCGGGGGCTCGTCGGCTCCGCGCGGATCGAGGTGGCGGCCCGGTCGACCGCGTCCCGCGACCGCGCCCGTAGCGCCGGGATCCTCGTCCTCCCGTTGGACGAGGTCGAGACCGGCGGGTACGACGTCGTCGTCGACTGCACGGGAGCGCCCGAGGGATTCGCGACGGCGAGACGCGCCGTGCGACCGGAAGGATCGATCGTCGTCAAGAGCACCTACGGCGGCGACGTACGCGTCGACATGTCCGGCGTGGTCGTGGACGAAGTCCGACTGCTCGGCTCGCGGTGCGGCCCGTTCGAACCCGCGCTCGATGCGCTCGCCTCGGGGGCGGTCGAGGTGGCCGACCTGGTGGACGAGCGCTACCCGCTCGAGTCCGGCCCGGCGGCCTTCGAGCGGGCGGCCGGACCCGGCGTCGGCAAGGTGCTCTTGACATCGACGGCCGCATAGACCCGGAAGACGGGTCGGCCTCGACTACAGGCTACCCGAACGGTCGCCGCGTCGAGCCCGGGTCTCCGAAGTCCCAGCTCGCGTCGCACGTGTCGAAGACGGGCGGGTGCTCGACGGTGGCCAGGAGGTCGTGGAGCATCTCGTGCTTCACGAGGCGCTCGCTGCGCGTGAACGCGGGCGCCAGGATGATGTCGTGCGGGGCCTCCCACATGCCGTTGCAGAAGAAGCCCTGGCCGCAAGGAAACTGCGTCTCCTCGAAAAAGAGCGGCGAGACGACTTCGTAGAACCGGAGCCGGGCGAAGTCGCCGCTCGTCCCGGCGCAGGCCTGGAGCTCGTCCCACCATACGCGGTACTGAAGATCGGGCAGAAGCTCCTTGCGCTCGAGCGAGGGCTCGAGGGACGCCTCCGGATCGAGAAACGGGGAGCCTTCGCACCCCGTGGTCACCGCGGCGACGGCGAGCGCCAGGTATCGTCCCTTCACCGCGGTTCCGCTCCTGCGATCCAGGCGCCGAGCTCGGCGCGCTCCTCGTCCGTCATGCCCGTGAAGTTGCCCAACGGCATCACACGGGCGTCGACCGTGACCGCCCGGATCCTCTCGCGGAGCGCCTCGACCTGCGCTCTCGTCTCGAGGACGATGCCGCCGGGCGGCGCCTCGAACAGGTCGTTCGCCGGCTCCCGCGCGTGGCAGGACACGCAGCGCGCCACGATGATCCGCTCGACGGTCGCGTACTCGACATCGCGATCCTCGATCGAAAGCCGATGTCCTCCGGCACGACCGGAGACACCCGCCCACACGGCCACCCCGACCAGCATGGCGACCGCCGCGGGCCAGGTCCACCCGGGCGAACGGCCGGAGTTCCGGAGGTTGAACCCGTGACGCGTCAGCGCCCCGACCCCGAACAGCCCGAGCAGGATCGCCCAGCCCCACGGGTGGCCGTAGGTGAACGGATAATGCGTGCTGATCATGACGAACAGCACGGGAAGCGTGAAGTAGTTGTTGTGTCGCGATCTGGCGGCCGCGTGGGTGCCGACGGCGTGGTCCGGCTCCCGACCCTCCTCGACCGCGCGGACGAGCTCCACGTGCGCGGGGATGATGACGAAGAAGACGTTCGCGGCCATGAGGGTGCCCAGCAACGCGCCGACGTGCAGATAGGCGGCGCGCGCGCTGAAGACCTGGAAGAGCCCGTACGCGACGCCGCCGATCAGCAGCGTACCGGTCGCGGAGAAGACGCGGCGATGCGCGGCCAGCGGGGAGCGGCACAACCGATCGTACGCGAGCCAGCCGACGAGCAGCGATCCGACCGCGATGCCCACGCCGGCGAGCGGGGAGATCGCGGCCACGCCCGGGTCGAGCAGATAGACCTCGGCGCCGAGGTAGTAGACGAGAATCAGCAGCGCGAACCCGCTGACCCAGGTGAGGTACGCCTCCCACTTGAACCAATGGAGTCGCGAGACGATCCCGCGCGGGACGGTGCGATACCTCAGCGCGCGGTAGAACGCCCCGCCGTGTACGGCCCACAGCTCGCCATCGAGATCCGGATCGCCCGTCTCGGGCTCTGCGAGTCGGTCGTTGAGCCAGTTGAAGTAGAAGGAGGCCCCGATCCACGCGATGCCGGCGATCACGTGGACCCAGCGCACGGTGAGCTCCAGCCAGTCGAGGACCGCGGTCACGGCGCCGTCAGCTCCCCCGGTAGGTCGTGTATCCGAACGGACTCAGCAGGAGGGGAACGTGGTAGTGCTCCGCGGGATCGGCGACCCGGAACGTGAGGGTGATGCTCGGGAAGAACGGTCGATCCTCCATCTCCGCATACCCCGCTACGTCGAACACGAGACGATAGAGACCCGCGGATACCTCGGTCGCATCGATCAGGTCCGCCGCGCGCCCGTCGTCGTCGGTCGTCGTCTCCGCGACGGGACGCCACGAGCCCGCGTCCGAGCGACGCTCGAGCGTCACGGACACGCCGATCGCGGGTCGACCCGAGCTCGTATCCAGCACGTGCGTGGAGATTCCCATGCGTGACCTCCTCGTCAGCCCGTCTCGGCGAGCAGGCGATCCAAGCGGAGCGCCGTGATGTTCGCTTGCTCTTCCGCCGCGGCCCGGAGCTCCTCCTCGCGCGTCCTGTCGAGACGCGCGTCGAGCGCCTCCCCAATCCGCTCCAGATCCAGACCCGTCGCGCAGATCAGAAACACGAACCCGAACCGCGTCTCGTACGCTTCGTTGCGGCGCTCGAGCTCGCGCGCGGCATCCGGCGCCGAGGCGTCCACCCCGGCCTGCTCGCTCTTCGACCAACGCTCGTGGACATCGGCATCGCCGATCCGCGGGTGCGCCGCGAAGGCCTCGAGCCAATCGTCTTCATCGAGCGACCACCACGTCGAGCGAGCGGCCGAGTGGAGTCGCTCGCGGGTACCGAACGGTCGCGCCTCGAGCATCGCTTCGACCCAGCGCTTCGACCCGCAGCACCGCAGCAACGCTTCGGCCGCCGCTTCAGCCGGCAGCTCGTCGAGCGACGGGACGCCGGCGCACGGACCGTTCACGCGTCGTCTACGGGTCGACCGAACACGCGAAACCGCGCGACGCCGCCATCCGGGAAGATGTTCAGTCGGACGTGGGTCGCCGGACCGCGCGAGGCGAGCTCGCCGACCCACTGGTGCGTGTCGTTGGCTCGGAGCGGGGTCTCCTCGAGTAGCGGTCGCCAATCCGATTCGTCGGGCAAGGCCGTGGCCGGGGCCCCCGGCAGATCGCAGAAGTCGCACGACGCCCGGTCCGGGAAGTTGCCCTTGTAGTGATCGGTCTCGAGCCGCAACGCGTCGATCGATCCGCGGCGCGCGAGCCGTATGATCGCCCAATCGTGACCCGGACCGCGACGACGACGCGTCTCCCACCCCTGCCCCATGTAGGTCGACGGCGCCGGCAGCAGCATGTTCTGCGGCTCTCCGAACGTCTCGTCGCTCGAGCGGACCACGAGCCCCCCGGCGACGAGGCCGGACAGATCGATCGGCTCCGGACCCCCGGCGGCCTCCGACCAGTCTCGCGTCACGCGGCCGAGGAGACGAAGCCGCGCGACACCGCCGTCGGGGACGATCGTGAGGCGAACGTGGGTCGCGGTCTCGCCCGAGACGGTCTCGAGCTCGTGGTCGGCGTCGGGCTCGAGCGGGGCTCGGGGCACGACCTCGAACCAGTCCTCGCGCCGGAGCAGCTCTTCTCCCTTCGCGCTCTTCGGGGCGCGGAGGCCGTGGAGCTCGAAGGCCTCGGGCTGGTTGCCCTTGAAGTGCGTCGTGTGGATCCGAACGCGCTCGATCCCCCCCGGCGCGCCGAGCGCGATGAGACAGAAGTCGTTCCCGGGGGCCCGACGGCGGCGACTCTCCCAGCCATCCATCCACTTGCCGCGATCCGTGTACTCCCCTTCCCTCCAGACCGCGGGTCCGGGCTTGAGGAGGTTCGCGGCATCGGCGAAGAACTCATCCGACGCGAACACGACCTCGCCGCCCAGCGCCTCCGCGACGAGGTCTACGCGGGGCAGCTCGACGCTCTCGTTCATCGGTCGCTCTCCGTTCCGAGGTCGGGTCGCTCCTCCCCGTCTCGATCGGCGCTCGCGGAAGGTCTCAACCACATACCGGACCCGCCGTCCGAGCCGGCGGTCGCCTCGATCCATGCTTCGGGGATCCTCGCATCGTCCGGATCGACATAGGCGAGTCGACCGCGTCGGAACGTGGCGCGCACCGCTCCGCGTAGACGGACGCCGCGATACGGCGAGACCTTCGCCCGGAAGCGCAGGTGCTCCGGACCCACCACAACCTCGGCATCGGGATCGAACAGCGCGAGGTCGGCATCGGCGCCGCGACGCAGCGTCCCCTTTCGATCGCCGATCCCCGCGAGGCGCGCCGGTCGCTCGCCGAGCCACCGCGCCAGTTGCTCCATCTCGACGTCGTGCGACCGCCCGGCGGTCCAAACGGCTGAAAGGGCCAGCCCGAGCGAGGCGATCCCGCCCCAGGCTCCGAAAAAGCCTCGACCCGCCTTGAGCCGCTCGGGCACCGGGCTGTGGTCGGTGGCCACGAGGTCGATCGTCTCGTCGCGCAGCGCGCCCCACAACGCGGCTCGGTCGGCGTCGCCGCGGATCGGCGGCGCGCACTTGAAGGCCGCGTCGCCCGCCGACACGTCGTCCGCACGGAAGAAGAGGTAATGCGGACACGTCTCCGCGGTCAGCGGGGCGCCGCACTCCTTGGCGGCGCGGACCCGGTCCACCCCGGCCGCGCTGGAGACGTGCACGACGTGTACGTGGCACCCCGTGGACGAGGCGAGCTCGGTCAGCCCGGCGATCGCCTCGGCCTCGGCGGCCGCGGGTCGGCTCGCCAGCCAGTCGGCGTAGACGTCGGTGTCGCCGGAGACGCCGAGCCGCGCGCGGACCGCGTCGGTGGCTCGCGCGACGACGTCGGCCGCCTCCGCGTGGACCAGCAGCGGGACATCGAGGTCGGCCAGGATCGACATGGCTCGGCGCAGCGTGGATCGATCGACCGGCGGGAACTCCGCGATCCCCGACTCGATCGTGAACGCCTTGAACCCGAGGGCTCCGGCTTCGCGCAGCGACGCGAGGCGCGCGACCGCCCCGGGCACGAGCCCACCCCAGAACCCGTAATCCACGCTACAGCGCGCGGCGGCCGCCGCGCGCTTCGCTTCCAGCGCCTCGAGCGTCGTGGTCACCGGGTCGCTGTTGAGCGGCATGTCGACGAGCGCCGTCACGCCGCCCGAGAGCGCGGCGCGACTCGCCGTCTCGAACCCCTCCCACTCGGTCCGCCCCGGCTCGTTGACGTGCACGTGCGTATCGGTGAGCCCGGGGAGCACGACGAGGTCGCCGACGTCGATGGACTCGTCGGCCCCGAACGATTCGATCGACGCGATCCGGTCGTCTTCGATCACGAGCGTCGCGGGCCGCATGCCGTCCGGCAGCACGACGCGCCGGCTGCGTAGCGAAAAGCGAGGAGCGACGACGACCTCAGTCGGCCGGCTTGATGCTCCGCACCCGCACCCCGCCGTCTTCGGTCGGGAGCGTCCAGGCCAACAGGAGCTCGTCGTGGACCCGGGTCATCCGCGGGAAGCCGCTCGCCCGCTCGCTCGATGTCTCGGAGACCACCAGCGTCGGCCCGGTTTCGCCGGTCGGCGTCACGCGACGCGCCAGGACCCGGCTCCGGTCCCCCGACGCTTCGAGCCACACGACGACCGCCGAGCCATCGTCGAGCCGCTCGATGTCCACGCGACCGATGGGTCCGCCTTCGTCGACCCGGATGCGATCGCCGAAGGTCGCGCCGCCGTCCTCCGAGAAGGCCACGTAGACCTGATGCATGTCGCCGGCACCGGTGAACCACGCGGCCGCCACCGCGGGCCCCTCCGCGCTCAGCTGGGGACCGTTGACGGGGCACCCGCCGATCGTCCACCCATCGGTAGAGACGTGCGTTGGCGCGCTCCAGTTCTCGCCGGAGCCGCGGACGACGGCGATGTCCCGGACCTCTTCCCGGCTTCGGTCGCGATACGCCGCGACGAGCCCGTCACCCACCCGCGCGAGACCGGTCTGGCAGCACTCGCACGTCCGGTCGTCGAGCAGGACCTCGGGCCCGAGGACGCCATCGGCCGTGAGCGTGCGAAAGCGCGCCGACATGCTCCCGCGTATGCCCCCCTCCGAGCTCGCGGAGCCCTCCCCGTCGTAGGTCTCGGGCACGTACATCGCCCGACCGTCGAGCCACACCATCGCGGCGCCGTCATCCCACGGCACCATCGATACGAACCCGTGCTCGGTCGGCGAGTCGTCGTCGTGCGCCCGCATGGGCTCGGTCCACGTCCGGCCCCCGTCGGAGGACAGCGACAGCATGACGTGATAGGCGTACGGCGCGTCGGCCACGCGTTCGAGCCAATGGGCCGCGAGCGTCCCGTCCGCCATCCGAACCGCGGAGGGGAAGTCGGCCCAGTTGACGAACAGCCGATCCGACGTGTGCACGGTGACGGGCTCGGACCATCCGTCGGCGTCGCGCGTCGCCAGCTTGAGCGAGGCCGTTCCCCCCGACGCGCCCTCCAACCACGTCAGCACGGCGCGTCCCTCGCCCCCGTACGCGAAGTTGGGCGTCTGGCTCTCGACCGGGCCGGTGAGCTCGATCTCGCCGAGCGCCAGCGCGACGGGGTCCGGCGCGTCTCGGGTGCAGCTCGCGGCCGTGAGCCCGAGCGCGGCCACGGCGACGGCGCTCGCCGACGATCGCCTGAGAATCATCTTCGACCTCGTGGTTCCGCTCATGATCGACGCCCGAAGATACGCCCGGCGGGGCGCGGCACCTAGCCGCTCCAGCGGGGGTCCGCCTCCAGATCGTCCGCGAGCTCGGTCAGGATCTCGAGGGTCAGGTCCACGTGCGAGAGGTGCGTGCGGAACGACAGCGCCGCGAAGCGTAGGACGAAGACGCCATCGATCGTCGTGGACGACAGGAAGACGCGTCCGTCCTCGTGCATCGCCTCGATCAGCGCCCGATTGAACGCGTTCGCATCGCCGCGTTCGGGGACCCGCCGATACGTGACCACCGAGAGCTGGGGCGGGGGCCCGACCTCGAACCCGAGCGTGGCGGCGCGTTCTCGAAAATACCGCGCGAGCTCGAGCTTCTCCTCGAGACAGGCCGCGAAGGGCTCCACCCCGTGGAGCATGAGCGGCAGCCACACGCGCAGCGCGCGAAAGTGCTTGGTCAGCTCGGGCGACAAGGCGGCGGGAGCGCGGAGCTCGCGGTCCTCGTCCGCGGCGTCCTGCATGTAGTGCGCATCGTAGGTGTGCGCGGCCGCCAGCCGATCGCCGTCGCGGACCAGCACGGCCCCGGTACCGTAGGGCAGGAACATCCCCTTGTGGGGATCGAGCACGATCGAGTCCGAGCGCTCCATCCCGGCCAGCCGCGGTCGGACGGAGTCCACGAGCGCGAAGAACCCGCCGTAGGCCGCGTCCACGTGGAACCAAAGCCCTTCGCGCTCCGCCACGTCCGCGATCTCGGGGAGCGGATCGATGGCGCCGACATCGGTGGTGCCGGCGGAGGCGAGCACGAGCCAGGGGAGAAGTCCGTCTCGTCGATCGCGTTCGATGGCGGCCGAGAGCGCGTCGACATCCATCCGAAACGAATCGTCGAGCGCGACCTCTCGGACCGGCGCTTCCCCGAGCCCGGCGATGCGAATCGCCTTCCCGGCGCAATGGTGCATGTGCGAGGTGGCGTAGACGACCGCGCGCGGGTAATCCGCCGCCCGGAGCCCCGCGGCCTCCCGCGCCGTGACGACCGCGGTCAGACTCGCGATCGATCCGCCCGAGGCGAGGTTCCCGGCGTGACCCGTCGGATAGCCCACGAGCTCGGCCATCCACGCGAGCACCAGATTCTCCATCTCCACGGCGCCGGGACCCGCGAACCATACGCCCGCGTACTCGTTCGTGACCGCCGCCAGGTAGTCGGCGAGCGCCGACGCGTAGAGCCCGCCTCCCGGGATGTATCCGAGGTGTCCGCCGTGCGACGCGAGGATCCCGGGGCGAACGACCGACTCGTCGACGCGATCGATGAGCGTCTCGATGTCGGCGGTCGAGCCCACCGGTCGTTCTCGAATCTCGAGCGCGGCGGTCTTGTCGTGTCCGTAGGTCGGTCGGTCGGACAGCTCCTCGAGAAGACGCTGCGCGTAGCCGTGGGCGGTCGAGAAGAGCCGCTCACGCGCCTCGAGATCCGGCTCGAGCGGGCGGCTCGCGGACTCGAGCTCGAGGATCCGGGCGCGACGCGAGGAAGTGCCGAGCGTTTCCTTCGTCACCGACCGCGCGAACGGGGCGGCCGCGAGCTCCCACGTCTCAGGGTCCCCGCCGCACCGACCCCCAGCGGCCGGCCGCCCGACGGTTCGGTCGTCACCCGCTCCGAGCGTCGCGCGGGACGTAGGATCGGGATGACCGGAATCGCTCCGTACACGCGAGCCGGCTCGGCGCCCCCGGGAGCCGCGCCCTCGCCCCCCGCCTCCTCGGGACCCGCGTCGGTGACGCGGCGAGCCGGACGAACCGGTCGGATGATCTCGATCGGCGGACCTTCATCGGCCCCCGGCAGAAACGTCTGGACGACGCGTGGCCGGAGCCCGAGCGCGTCCAGCGTTCGACCGTCGATACAGGCGCAGACCGGGTGGCCGAGGTCGCGACGGAGCTCGTCGATCGCCCTCAGGACGCGCGGGCCCACCAGCCCGTCGAGGGGGCCCGGTCCATACCCGAGCTCGAGCAGCGCGCGTTGAACGAGGAGACCCTCGCTGGCGCTGAGCGGGGACACGGCGGTATAGGTCGTCGTCACGAAATCGCTCGCCACGCGCGCGATGACGCGTACGCCGGGGCCGTGCGTCGAGGGCGTCCGGCCTCCGACGAGCACCTCGACGGCTTGTCCGTCCAACCCCGAGGGGGTCGACGCGACGAGGGACAGGAGTGCGGCGGCGACGGCGTTTCGTACCGTTCGGGGTGCGCATCTCATGCGTCGATCCTACGCGTCGGTTCGGGGGTGCGCGAGTCTTTTCGGGCCGAGCGGTGTAGGGAGCTCGAGCGTTCGAGCCGGCGGCGGATCGCCGCTCGAGACGGGGCGATCCAAACACGCGGAGGGGTACGCTTTGGTCCGACGTAGCCGGGGTCTGGTCGCGCTTCTGATGCTCGTCGCGGTCGCCCGACCGGTCGCCGCCCAGAGTCGAGCCGACCGCGCGGAGTCGTACCTCCGCGCCTACCATGACCTTGGCCGATTCAACGGCGCGGCGCTGGTCGTCGACCGCGGGTCGGTGCTCTACGAGGGCGCGCTCGGGCTCGCGGACCTGGATACGGGTGAGCTGGCGACCCCCTCGACCCGGTTTCGCATCGCCTCGTTGACCAAGCAGTTCACGGCCGCGCTCGTCCTCCGGCTCGAGGAGCTCGGACGCTTGCGCGTCGACGCCACCGTCGCGGCCTACATCGAGGAGTATCCGAAGCCCCAGGCGGATCGGATCACGATCCACCACCTGCTGAACCACACGTCGGGTCTCCCGAGCTACACCGACATCCCCGGGTTCCTGGAGCATCGTGGCGTCGAACCGCTCGCGCCGGGCGAGATCGTCGCGCTCACGTGGTCCGAGCCGCTCCGGTTCGAGCCCGGGAGCGACTTCGAGTACTCGAACTCGGGCTACGCGCTGCTCGGCTGGATCGTCGAGCGCGTCACGGGGGTCCCGTATCATGCCGCGCTTCGGGAGCACGTCCTGGAGCCGCTCGGTCTGACGGACACCGGCTACGACCACGACGAGATCCCGCCGAGCGGCCACGCGCGCGGGTTCACGCGCGACCTCGACGGTCATCGGGCGGCCCGACCGCTCGACCCCTCGATTCCCTACTCCGCCGGCATGCTGTACTCGACCGTCTCGGATCTGGGTCGGTGGACGGCGGCGCTCCTGGGCTGGACCTCACCGGGTCCCTTCGAGGACCCGAGCACGGGCGTGCGGATGATGGCGCCGGGCCGAAACGGATATGGCTACGGGATCGGCTCCTCGCGGCGCGACGTCGGACGCGAGACGGAGATCCGCACGGTGGAGCACACGGGCGGGATCTTCGGCTTCACCTCGGTGTTGCGCGCGTTCCCGGATCACGAACGCGCGATCGTGTTGTTGGACAACACGTCGTCCGATCTGCGGCCGATCGTCGAAGGGCTCACGAACCTGCTGTGGGGCGCCGAGGCCGTTCGACCCGCGCCCTCGATCGCTCGCCGGATCCTGCCCATCGTCGAGTCGGCGGGGGTGGAGCCCGCGCTGGCCCGGTACCGCGATTGGCGACGCACGCGTCCCGACGAATACGAGTACGGTCCGTCGGAGCTCCTCGAGCTGGCCCGGTACTTCCGCGACCGGGATACGGC
This sequence comes from Gemmatimonadota bacterium, assembly GCA_022360695.1. Lineage (GTDB taxonomy): Bacteria > Gemmatimonadota > Gemmatimonadetes > Palauibacterales > Palauibacteraceae > Palauibacter. Next base: position 3,185 of record JAKSCH010000388.1, on the reverse strand, counting down.
GGTGGCGGTCGCCATCCTCGAAGCGGCCGTCGAGGATCACCCGGAGCTCCCCGTGCCGAGGCTCGCGCTCGCCGATCTGTACGCGGAGACGGGCGACACGACGCGAGCCGCCGGGGTCCTCGAGACGGCGCTCACGTACGAGCCGGGTCTCCCGGTCCTGCTGGAGCGACTGCTCTCGCTCGGGATCGAGCCGGCCGGGGCGCTTCGGATCCCACGCGCCGACGTCCCGACCGAAGCGCTCGCGATCCTCGTCGGCGAGTACCGGATCGACCCGGCGACCGCTCTGGCGATCGAGCTGGGCGAGGGCGGTCTCTCGGCGCGTCGCACGGGCGAGCCGGCGTTTCCGTTGCTGCCGCAATCGCCGACGACGTTTCTCCTCCACGGCTCGAAGGTGCAGCTCGCCTTCGAGCTGGAAGAGGGTCGCCCCGTCGCCGTGGCGGTCCTCGAGGCGGGCCGGCGTCTCCGGTTCCCCATCGCTCCGTCGCGACGTTAGCGTAGTCGGTCCGAAGACCGCGTAGACCACCCCGGCCAGGTTCGCTCGCGTGGATCGAGACCACGACACACCACCCCGCTCCTCCGAAGCGCGCGTGACGGACCTCGTGCGGGAGCGCGTCGGGCGATCCGGCGATCGACCGCTGTTCGTCGGCGTGGCCGGGGGCAGCGGCTCCGGCAAGACGACGGTCGTCGAGCGGATCATGAGCGGACTCGCGCCGCACCCCGTGACGTTGATCCACCACGACTCGTACTACTTCGACTACGGTCACCTGACGCTCGAGGAACGCGCCGAGGTGAACTTCGACCACCCGGCGTCGCTCGAGACGAGCCTGCTGGTCGAGCACCTGGATCGCCTGGCGGGGGGTCGGGTCGTCGACGTACCGCGCTACGACTTCAAGACCCACACGCGATCACCGGAGACGCGGAGCGCGACGCCGACGCCGGTGGTGATCGTGGATGGGATCCTCGTCCTCGCGGACCGCGAGATCCGGCGGCGGCTGGACATCAAGATCTTCGTCGACACCGACGCGGATATCCGCTTCATCCGTCGACTCCGGCGCGACATCGAGCAGCGAGGGCGCTCGCTCGACTCCGTCGTCCAGCAGTACACGAACACGGTGCGCCCCATGCACCTGGACTTCGTGGAGCCGAGCAAGCGATACGCGGACGTCATCGTGCCCATCGGGGGCGAGAACGACGTCGCGATCGACATGGTGGTGACCAAGCTTCGCGAGGTGCTGGACCCCACGACGCGCTGAACCGTCCGCCCGGCCGGCGGCGGCTCCCGCCGGCCGGGCCGCGGACGGCTCCGTTCGCGCCCGGCGCCGGCGTTGCGCCGCCCGAGGATCGAGGGAATCCTACGGCTCCTCGCGTAGGCAGCCCGAGCTCCGGAGGGGGGGATCGTCTCGTTCGACTTCGCGGTCGTCGGTCTGGGCGGCGTAGGGAGCTACGCCGCCGCGGAGCTTGCCGCGCGGGGACACACCGTCCTCGGTCTCGACCGATTCACGCCGCCGCACGGGCTCGGATCCTCCGGCGGCGAGACGCGTCTCCTCCGGCAGATCCCCTACGAGGGTACGGAGTACGAGCCGCTCCTGAGCGCGGCGAGAACCGCGTGGGAGGACCTCGCCCGCGGGGCCCCCGAGCCGTTCTCTCGCCGCGCCTCCGCGCTCGTGATCGGCCACCCGGATCGCGAGCCCGTGCGGACGTTGGCCAAACGTCTTTCCGCGCGACCCGAGGCCTGTCGCGTGCTGACGTCGGAAGAGATCCGCGAGCGGTTTCCCCCGTTCCGACCGAGTCGAGACGAGATCGGGCTGCTCGAGTCGGATGGATTGGTGCTCTCCCCCGATCGCTGTATCTCGGGTGCGTTGGATCGCGCGCGCCGGCGAGGGGCGACGCTGTGGCTCGACGAACCGCTCGTGCGCTGGCGATCCGGTTCCACGGACGTCCGGATCGAGACGGCGCATCGGGAGGTCTCCGCTCGGCGACTCGTCCTGGCGGTCGGCGGGTGGACGCCGGGCCTCCTACCGGAGCTCGAGCTGCCGCTGAGCGTGGAACGCGTCGTCCAGCATTGGTTCGATCCGCCCGCCGGCGACCGCGCGCGGTTCGCCTCGCCGGACTTCCCGGCCTGGGTCTGGGAGCACGAGCCCGGCAAGAGCTGGTTCGGGTTCCCGAGCACCGAGCGAGGCGTGAAGGTCGGGCTCCACCGCGACACCGGCCGGGACACGCGGGCCGAGCGCCTCGAACGACGAGTGCGGGCCGACGAGACGGCCGGGGCCCAGGCCACGCTCGACCGTTACATGCGGGGGCGATTCACGCCGCGCTCGGAGGCGTCGGTGTGCATGTACACCACGACGCCCGACGAGCGGCCCATCCTCGATCGCCATCCCGAGCACCCGCGCGTCGCGTACTTTGCCGGCGGGTCGGGCCACTGCTTCAAGTTCGCGCCGGCGCTCGGCGCCCTGTTGGCCCGCATCGCGGAGGGGGTCGCGCCCGAGCTCGATCCGGCCCCCTACCGCGCGGATCGGTTCGCGTCGCGGTCGGCGGCCGCCGCGGGTCTCCGGGCGTCGCCCCCGGGGCCGAGGTCCACCTGAGACGCGACCTGGCGCTTCCCTTGCAGGATATCGAGCCGGAATGCGTCAGATGAGCAGGTGTCCTCACGTGTCGAACCCTCGAGGCGGGATGGAACGGATCGAGCCCGGTCGGCTGATCCTCGCGGTCCTCGTCTTCGTGGCGTGCGCCGCGCCGCGGCCGGCCGCCCCCCGCGCCCCGGTCGAATCGTGGTCCGCTCGGCCCGCCGACGCCGCGCCGCTCGGCCGTGTCGCCGAGCCCGGCCCCCGCCTCATCGCGCGCGACACGGTGTTCGTCTCCGACGTGCGTCCGGACTCGATCGAGATCACCGTCGATGTGGCGGAAGGCGTGACACCCGCGACGGTCTCGTTCCGCGAGGGGCCGACCGATCGAGACGACGCGTTCTGTGCCCCCGGAATCCCCGCCGGAACGCCGACGCCGACCTCGCGGTGGTGTCCACGCGTCGTCGAGGATGTCCGCATCTGGGTACGCGTGCAGGCGCAGCGTCTGCTCGGCATCATCTCGCCGACCGGGGGCTCGTTTCGCTTGTTCGGAGGGAGCGGCCCCGCCGAGCTCCACGCCGCGCGGCAGCGCATCGGGGCTACGCTCGAATACCCGAACTT
>JAKSCH010000510.1 GCA_022360695.1 Gemmatimonadota bacterium | reverse complement strand
CGCCGAGGTCACCGAGCCGAGACCTCGCTGCGGCGTGGTGCATCCTCGGGGCGCGTGAGGATCGACATGTGTGTCTCCCTCGGGGACCCGGCCCCGCGTGTGGGCAATCCATGCGCTAGGTTCCGCGTATGTCGGCAGGCGAGATTGTACCGGACCCGGACGACCCCGGCCATAGGACGCCAAACCACTTCGCGGGTGGCGCGCTCGATCGTGCGGTGACCCGGCGCGCCGACCCGGCTTGGGTCGACTCGAAGCGTCGAGATCCGAGCACCCGGGTGGTCCCCGTATGGCGCTCGCACAGCCTCGTTCAAGGCGAAGCCCGTTCGTTCGAGCCGGTGCTGCTCTCGGGTGGCGCGGCCCGTTCGCTCGGGTCCGAGGAGCCGGACTGGGTCTTTCTCGGGCTCGAGGGAGACCGCGCCATCTTCGCCGCGGAGCTCGAGGCCGGTAGCGCGGGTGAGCCGCCGCTCTCGGACCTCGGGGAGTTCCACGACCTGCACCGCGTCGGCGCCATGCTGGGACGTTCCGAGGGCTCGTTGCTGGCCTACGCGCGCGCCGTCGTGACGTGGAGCCGACGTCACCGCTTCTGTGGGTGCTGCGGTCACCCGACGGCGCCGAGGGACGGTGGGCACGTCCGCCGGTGCGCCAACGACTCCTGCGGCGAGGACCACTTCCCGCGTACGGATCCGGCGATCATCGTGCTCGTCTCGGATGGCGATCGGTGTCTGCTCGGTCGGAAGGACATCTGGCCGGAGGGCGTGTATTCGACCCTGGCCGGGTTCGTGGAGCCGGGGGAGAGCCTCTCCGAAGCGGTCATCCGGGAGGTCCACGAAGAGTCCGGGATCGAGGTCGGCAACGTCCGATATCGGTCCTCGCAGCCGTGGCCGTTTCCTTCGTCGCTCATGCTGGGGTTCCACGCGGATCGGGTCGGGGGTGAGCTACGGATCGACGGGGAAGAGCTCGCGGACGCGCGCTGGTTTCGCCGAGAGGACTTCACGCGTCGACGCGAGATCGGGCTTCGCCTCCCGTCGAGGGTTTCGATCGCCCGCCGTTTGATCCGGGACTGGCTCGCCGGCACCTGACCGCGTCACCCTCGACGGTTGAATGTGCAACTAAATGGTTGCATAATGGACCATGACCGTTTTCGAGGCCGTCGCCGACCCGACTCGCCGCCGTCTGCTCGAGCTCCTGCGCGAGCGGGGCCCCATGAACCTCACCCGTCTGGCCGAGGGGTTCTCGATGAGCCGACAGGCCGTGACGAAGCACCTCGACGCGCTCATCGCCGCCGGACTCGTCCGTGCGCGTCGGGAGGGCAGGGTCCGCGTTCACGAGCTCGACGCAGCGCCCCTGCGGGCGCTCGACGATTGGTTGGCGCCGTATGCGGCCGAGTGGGATCGCCGTCTCGAGCGCCTGACCCACCACCTGGAGGAGAACGGATGACCGGAGACACGGTGACGGAGAACGAGATCACTCGAACCTTGGAGCTCGCGGCCGAGCCGTCCCGCGTGTGGCGCGCGCTGACCGAGCCGGCCGAGCTCGGCGCCTGGTTCCCCGATCGGGTCGAGGGGCTGGAGCCGACCGCGGGCGCCGAAGGGTGGCTCGCGTGGGATCGCCACGGACGCCACGCGATCACGATCGAAGCGCTCGAGCCGGAGCGACGGCTCGTGTGGCGTTGGGCCCGGGCGTCGGAGACGCCGCTCGAGGGCGGGTACAACACGAAGGTGGAGTGGACGCTCGAGCCGGGCGCCGACGGCGGTACGATCCTCAACCTCGTCGAGAGCGGGTTTCGCACCGAAGCGGACCGTCAGGAGAACGTGTCGGGCTGGCGAGCCGAGCTGGACGAGCTCATCGAATACTTGGCGTCGTAAGCCCGGCGGTGGGGGGCGCGAGGCTCAGCGCCCCCCGTCCGGATCGAGCATCGCGGGGACGCACCCGGCGGCGGTCCCACGGATCGACACCGACGCCATACGGGTGAGCGGGGTGGGCTCGGGGTTCACCTCGATGATCGCACCGCCGGTCTCGAGCGTGACCGTCGCCAGGCTGGCGGCCGGTTGAACGACGGCGCTCGTCCCCACGACGAGACACACGTCGGCCGTCTCCGCCCACTCGAATGCCGTGCCAATGACGTCGGGGTCCAGCGCTTCGCCGAACCACACCACGTCGGGGCGAAGGAGGCCCCCGCACGCGAGGCACCGCGGGAGGCTCGCTTCGGTCGCCGCGTCGATGGGGTCGCGGTGGTCGCGGCGATCACCGCACGCCGTGCACCGGGTCCGAAACAGACTCCCGTGGATCTCGAGCAGCGACGTGGCGTCCTCCGTCGTCCCCGGCCCGCCGACGGCGGCCTCCCGCGCGGCGATGCCCGCGGCGGCCGCATGGAGACCATCCACATTCTGCGTGGCGATCCGCAGGGCAGGAGGGCCGGGCCGGCGGCGAGCGATCGCGTGGTGCGCCGCGTTCGGTTCGCACGAGGCCATCGCGTCGCGTCGCGCTCCGTACCACTCCCACACGAGCCGGGGGTCCCGCGCGAACGCCTCGGGCGTCGCGAGATCCTCGGCGCGGTACGAGCGCCACAGCCCGCCCGAGCCGCGAAAGGTCGGGACCCCCGACTCGGCGCTGATCCCGGCCCCGGTCAGGACGAGCACCGAACGCGCCGCCTCGAGTCGATCCCGTGCTCGCGCGATGGGACGGTCGACATCGCTCACTGCGTCACCGCTCGCCCCACGGTCGGTCGCGGGCTCTCGGCGCGGGCCACGGAGAGCGCGCTCACGATGACCAGCGCGGCGCCCACCACCGTCCACGCCGTCGGCCGCTCGCCGAAGAACAGCGCCCCCCAAACCGCGGCGAACACGATTTGCACGTAGCCGACCGTCATCGCGCGGCCGGCCGGCACGAGAGAGAGCCCTCGCGTCATCCAGATCTGCGCGAGGTGCGTCGTCACCCCGATGCCGAGAAGACCCACCCAGAGCCGAGGCGTCGGCAACCGAAGGTCGAGGGCCGCGCCGGGGATCGCGCCGAGCGTACTCATGACCCCGAACCAGAGGACGATCACGAGGTGGTGCTCGGAGTGTCTCAGCTCTCGAACGGACACGTACGAGAACGCGCCGATCACGGCTCCCGCGAACGCGACCGCGACCCCCACCGGGTCGAGGCTCGAGGCGGCCGAGCCGAACAAGAACGTGGGTCGCGCGAGCAGGACGACCCCGAGCAACGCGCCCGCGAGACCCGCGGCATCGCGTCCCCGGATCGGCTCCGACAGGAACAGCGCGGCGAGGACGGCGGTGAACACCGGGCTGGTGTAGTGGATCACCGTGGCATCGGCGAGCGGCAGCCGGAGGAGACCGATGTAGTAGCAGCTGACGGCGCCGAACCCGAGGATCCCGCGGACCGCGAGCAGCCCCTTCCGGTCCCCACCGACCGCGATTCCCGCCGCTCGAAGCGTGCTGTAGCTGATCGTGACCGTGATCACGCCCCGCACGAGCACGATCTCCTGCGACGGAAGCGACTGTCCCACGAGCTTGACGAGCAAGCTCATGATGCTGAACGAGAGGGCGCCCGCCAGCATGAAGCGGACGCCCGGGGGGATCATCGGGGCCCGCGCGCCGGCCCCCGAGTCGGTCAGGTCGGGATGCCGTGCTCGACGGCGTGCGTCATCGCGTCGACGAAGCGATCGAGCTCTTCGAGCGTCGTATAGGTCGAGGGCGAGATGCGGAGACCCGTGAACTCGTCGTGGTTGATGGCGACGGTGAAGATCTTGTGCTCGTCCCACAGCCAGTTGCGCAGCGCGGACGTGTCGATGCCGACGATCTGCACGTTCGCGATCCCGGCCGCGAACCCGGGCTCGAGGCTCGTGTTCAGGTGGACGCGATCATGCTCGAGCAGTTGCTTGGCCCAATGGTTCCGGAGATAGACGAGCCGTTCCTCTTTTCGCTTTCCGCCGATCAGCTGGTGGAACGTCAGGGCTTCGCCGATCGCGAGGAAGTTCGCTTCCGGGTGGGTGCCCGTCTCCTCGAACTTGCGAATGTCGTCGTCGCGCGTCTCGGGGGCGGCCTGGAGCGGCCAGATATTCGGGATCTCTTCCCTTTTCACGTACAGGAGACCGGTCCCGATCGGCGCGTGGAGCCATTTGTGGAGGCTCACCGAGTAGTTGTCGCACCCGAGCTCCGAGATCGTGAAGTCGTGGTGCGCCATCGAGTGGGCGCCGTCCACGATCACCGGGATGCCGCGTGGTCGAGCCATCTCGACGACGTCACGCACCGGGAGGATCTGCCCCGTGATGTTGATCATGTGGCACATCAGGATGAGCCGCGTCCGCTCGGTGAGCTGCTCCTCGAACCGCCGCACCACCTCCGCCGGATCCTCGGCGGGAATCGGGATGCTGAACTGCTTGAGCACGATGCCGTGACGCCGCTCGCGCTGTTTGAAGGTCGTCACCATCCGCCCGTAGTCCTGCGTCGTCGTGACCACCTCGTCGCCCCGCTCGAGGTCGTAGCCGTTTTGAAGGATCTGGAGGCTCTCCGACGCGTTCCGCGTGATCGCGACCTCCTCCGCATCCACGTCCCACTGTCGAGCCAACCGCTGGCGGATGCCCTCGCGCTGCGGCTCGAGGATCTGCCAACCGTTGTATACGGGGAGCTGGTTCGCGAAATCGAGATCCCGCTTCATCGCCTCGAGCACGTGTGCCGGCGTCGGGCTCACGCCGCCGTTGTTCAGGTTCACCAGCGACCGATCGATCGTGAACGCCTTCTGGATCTCGAACCAGAACTCTTCGTCCGCCGCGATATCCTCCGCCGAGCCCGGCGTATCGGAGAGCTCTCGTGCGGCGGCGATCGCCGTGTTCCAGCGGATCGGGACGGCGGTCATCACGCCCGCGGCGGCGGCGGGACCACCGAGGCTGGCTAGGAATCGGCGTCGGGTGGGCATCGGTCTCCTCCCTGGCTCGAGCATGGGGCCGGACGCCTCCAAATAGGCGGTTTCCCGGGGCAAGATCAAGGTCGGCGCGCCGCCCCCTGGCGGAGGCGGCGCGCGCTAGGGACGTTCCCGCACCACTTCGGCACGGTCGCGGGCGTACCGCGACGCGTCGACCGGCCCACCCACCTCGAGATCGTGCCGAGACCATGGAAAGACGTCGTGAGCTCGCGGCGAAGATCCAGCCCTTCGATTCGTTCTGGGAGGCGCCCGACGATATCGAGCGAGGCTACGAACGGTTCGGTCGTCTGTATCGTCACAACTATCTGAAGCACCTGCCCGAGGATCGCGACGCTCGCATCCTGTGCGTGAGCTGCGGCCCCGGATACCTCGTGCAGCTGCTCCGTGACGAGGGGTATCGATGCGTCCGCGGGATCGACTCGATGGCCGAGAAGGTCCGGTACGCGACGGGCCGGGGTCTCGATTGCGAGGTCGCGTACGCCTTCGACTATCTCGAGAGCGCGAGCGAGTCGTTCGACGTGATCTTCTGCGAGCAGGAGCTGAACCACCTGACCCGCGAGGAGATCCTCGATTTTCTGGCGCTCTGTCGTCTACGGCTCGCCCCGGGCGGGACGTTGGTCTGCTGGGCGCTCAACGGCGCGAACCCCATCACCGGCGCGGAGGCGCTCGCGCAAAACTTCGATCACTTCAACACGTTCACGGAGTACTCGATGCGCCAGCTGTTGGCGCACGCGGGGTTCCGGGAGGTGGACGTGTTCGGGATCGACATCTACGTCTACTACGCCAACCCGCTCAACTACGTGGCCATGGGCGTGGCGGGCGCGTTGTCCCTGCTCTTCCGCGCGTGCTACATCCTGTACGGGAAGAAGACGAGGATCTTCACGAAGAAGCTCGCCGCGGTCGCGCGCGTCGGAGACGTCTGAGCAACCCGCGCATCCCCGGTCGGTCCAGCGGGGGCGGCTCCACGGCCTCGAATCGAGCCGCGAAATGTCGTTCGAGCGCGTCGACGATCCGTTCCGCCGCGCGTCCGTCCCCGTAGGGGTTCCTCGCCCGCGCCATCCGCGCGTAGGCTCGGGGGTTCGTCAACAGCTCGCGCACGTCGCCGATGATGCGCTCCGGGTCCGTCCCCACCAGACGCGCCGTACCCGCCGCGAGGCCTTCGGGACGCTCGGTGGTCTCTCGCATCACGAGCACGGGGACGTCGAGCGCCGGCGCTTCCT
>JAKSCH010000368.1 GCA_022360695.1 Gemmatimonadota bacterium | reverse complement strand
TCCTCGGGCCGGATCTCGACGCGGTCGTCGACGTGACGTCGTGGAAACGACCCCCGGAGTTCGACGTCGTGGCGCAGGCGAGCGGCGCGGAGCCCGACGAGCTCTTCCGAACGCTCAACATGGGCGTCGGGATGATCGCGATCGTGCGACCCGATGAAGTCGAAACGGTCACACGACAGATCCAGACGGCAGGGTGTCACGCGTTCGAATGCGGCGCGCTGACGAGCGGAGAGGGGATCGTTCGGTTGGAGGGAGCTTGATCGCCACGGGCTCGGATCTCCTCGCGGGCGCGCCTCCGAGTCGGACGGAGGACCCTCGACACATGCGCGAGGCGATCGCGCTCTCGCAACAAGGGGCCGGTCGCGTGTCCCCGAACCCGCTCGTGGGCGCCGTCGTCGCGAAGGGCGATGAGGTGGTCGGTCTCGGCTGGCACGCCGAGTTCGGCGGAGACCACGCCGAGGTCGTGGCGCTTCGGGAGGCCGGCGAGCGCGCGAAGGGAGCCACGCTCTACGTCACGCTCGAGCCCTGCACGCACCAGGGGAAGACGCCGCCGTGCACCGAGGCGATCCTGCGCGCCGGCATCCGTCGGGTGGTGATCGCGTGTCGCGATCCCAACCCGGTCGCCTCCGGCGGTGCGGAGACGCTCCGCGAAGCGGGTCTCGATGTGGAGATCGGTCTCGAGGGCACGTCGGCCCGACGCGGCAACGCGCCGTTTCTCTGGTACCACGCGCGGGGATTCCCCTTCGCCTCGCTCAAGCTGGCGGTGTCGCTGGATGCGAAGCTGGGCGCCCCCGGGGTCCGCACGCCGGTCACGGGTCCGCGGGCCCTCGAGGAGGTTCATCGACTGCGGGCGGCGCACGACGCGATCTTGATCGGCCGGAACACGGCGGAGATCGACGACCCGCTGCTCACGGCGAGGGGTGAAGAGTCCCCGCGGGTACCGCCGACCCGAATCGTCCTCGACACCGAGCTGCGACTCGGCGCAGACACCCAGCTCGTTCGGACCACGGACCAGGCGCCGGTTTGGGTGGTGGCCGACCCCGAGACGCCGGCGTTCGCGGCGCGCGCGCGCGCACTCGAGGACCGGGGGGTGGTCGTGATCGCCGTCCCTCGAACGGATCCTCGGTCCGCGCGCGTAGAGGCGATTTGGCGCGAGCTGGCGGAGCGGAGCATCATCTCGGTGCTCGTCGAAGGGGGAGGCCGGGTCGCCTCGACGTTGCTGGCGGATGGGCGCATCCAACGCATCCACGCCTTCCTCGCGCCGCTCTTCTTCGGCTCCGACGGCGTGCCGGCGTTCCCCGATCTCACGGCCTCGAAGCCCGGCGATTGGACGCCGGTCGAACGCGAGTCGCTGGGTCCGGATACCCGGATCGTGTTCGAGCATCGCGGGCTCGACGAGACGCTCGGCGACCTGTAGAGAGACGTGTTCACGGGAATCGTCCGCTCGATCGGAGTGATCGACGACCGGATCGAGCGCGACGGCGGGCTTTCGTTGTCGATCTCGGATCCGGCGGTCGCGACGTCGTCCGCGGACGGTGACTCGATCGCCGTGTCCGGTGTGTGCCTGACCGTCACGGGACGAGACGGGAATCGGTTCCGTGTCGATGCCGTGCGCGCCACGCTCGAGCGCACGACGCTGGGCTCGCTCGCCGTCGGGGACCGCGTGAACCTCGAGCCGGCGCTTCGGGCCGGGGAGCCGCTCGGCGGACACCTCCTCCAGGGACACATCGACGCGGTAGGAGACGTAGTCGGGGTCGAACGAGAGGGGGAAGGCGCCGTCATCGAGGTCCGTCTCCCCGACGCGGTCGCCGCGGTGACCGTGTCGCAGGGCTCGCTCGCCATCGACGGGGTGAGCCTCACGGTGAACCGCCTGGACGGAGCTGTCGCGCGATTCGCGATTATTCCGTATACATGGACCCACACCACACTACACCGCTTGGAGACGTCTGCCCGCGTCAACGTAGAGGCGGACATGATCGGGAAATACGTCGACCGGATGGTGCGTCCGTTCACGGAAGGACCGCGCACCTGAGGGCGACCGTCTCCGGCCACCGAATACAGGATGACGACACGACATGACTGAGACGCGCCGAGACCCCGTCGAGGAGGCGATCGCGCGGATCCGGGAAGGCGGGATGGTCATCGTCGCGGACGATGAGGATCGCGAGAACGAAGGCGATCTCGTCTGTGCCGCCGACCACGTCACCCCGGAGACGATCAACTTCATGTGCACGCATGCGCGAGGCTTGATCTGCCTCACGCTCTCCGAGGAAATCGCGGATCGTCTCGACCTCCCCTTGATGACGAACGGCAAGCTGTCCGATCCGAATCAGACGGCCTTCACGGTCTCGATCGACGCGCAGAACGAGTTCGGCGTGTCGACCGGCATCTCGGCCCCCGACCGGGCGCGCACGATCCTCGTGGCGGTCGATCCCAAGACGCGTCCTTCGGACCTGGTGCGGCCCGGGCACATCTTCCCGCTGCGCGCGAAGCCCGGCGGGGTGTTGCAGCGTGTGGGTCAGACCGAGGCCTCGGTCGATCTCGCCCGGCTCGCCGGGCTGAAGCCCGCGGGCGTGATCTGTGAGATCCTGAAGGAGGACGGCACGATGGCGCGTCGTCCCGATCTCGAAGAGTTCTCCCAGCGCCACGACATCCCCTTCATCACCGTGGCCCAGATCGTCTCGCATCGTCTGCGGACCGAGAGCTTGGTCCAACGCGTCGCGGAGGCGGCACTCCCGACGCCGTGGGGCGAGTTTCGGATCATCGGGTACCACAACCAGGTCGACAACCGCGAGCACGTCGCGCTCGCGCGCGGCGATGTCGACGGCAAGAAGGACGTCCTCGTGCGCGTCCACTCGAAATGTCTCACCGGCGATGTGTTCCATTCGCACCGGTGCGACTGTGGAGGACAGCTCGCCTCCGCCATGAGGCAGGTCGTGGAGGCGGGCAGCGGAGTGGTCGTCTACTTGGATCAG
>JAKSCH010000449.1 GCA_022360695.1 Gemmatimonadota bacterium | reverse complement strand
GGGCGTGGACATTCACGCGCCGATAGACTGGGGTGGGATCCCCTTCACCTTTGCGTTCTTTACTTGGGAATGGGTGCAGCACGAGGCGATCCACCACGGTCAGTGGAGTCTCTATGCTTCTCTCGGTGGGTTCGAAACACCTCTCAGCTGGCGCACTTCCTGGGGCATGTAGTCGCCGCGAACGATGAAATCGCAGCAGAATCACCGCGTAATATCGACATCACTCGCGAAGCTGCACCTGTAATGGATCTATACCCAGGAGCTTCACGACCTGCTCGCGGGAACCGACACGCTTTTGGGCTTGCTCGAAGACTTGGAATCGTGACCCGCCTCCGGTCGGCCTTCCGACAAAAGCGATTACCGCTGACGGCTCAACGGCAGCCTCGCGCGCCCGGCGTGCCCCACCTACGATGTTCGCAGGAGAATCACGGCACCGCCCGGCGTCGCTCCCCACCGAAGGAGGACATGGCGTCGGGCGACCATCCGGAGGTTTCATGCCCGCCACGCTCGATAGTGTCCAGCCGGTTCTGATGGCGCGCGACGTCGCTGCCTCCGTCCGATTCTACGAACGCCTCGGCTTCCGCCAGATATTCCAGGACGACCCAGCCGAGCCTCGATACGCCGCGGTCCGGCGCGACGGCGTCGAGATCCATCTCCAGTGGCACGATCTCAGCCAATGGGCCGTCGCCATCGACCGACCGACGTACCGGTTCGTCGCGTCCGAGATCGATCAGCTCTACGAGGAGTTCCAGAGCGATCGGGAGCTCGTCTCCGAAATCGCCTCGGACAGCCCTTGGGCGGCCCCGGCCGAGACGCCTTGGGGCACCCGCGAATTCCATGTGCGCGACCCGGACGGAAACGGGCTCCATTTCTACCGACCACTCTAGACCTCTCCCGTCTCACGGGCTCCTTGGCGCGCCGCCGGCGCGGATCGAGACGCCGCGTCTCGTGTTGCGGCGCTGGACCCCGGCCGATGCCAGGGCACTCAAGGCCGCCGTGGACGTCAGCGTCGACCACCTGAGACCGTGGATGCCTTGGGCCGCCGGGGCACCGTTTTCCCTCGCCGAGACGGAGGAGCACCTCGCCGGGTTCGAAGCCGCGTTCGACGATGGCGACGACTTCGCCTATGGCATCCTCAGCGTCGACGAGTCGGAGGTCATCGGGAGCTCGGGATTGCACCGTCGTATCGGCTCGGGCGGTCTGGAGATCGGGTATTGGGTGCGCGTCGATCGAACTCGTCTCGGCTACGCGACGGAGGCGGCCCGCGCCCTCACCGAGGCGGGGCTCGCCGTGGCTGGCGTCGATCGCGTTGAAATCCACTGCGACCCCACCAATGTCTCCAGCCGTCGCATACCCGAGAGGCTCGGTTACCGATTGGTCGAGACGCGCCGCGGTGACAAGGTCACGCCAACCGGCGAGGCCCGCGACACCGTCGTGTTTCGTATCACCGCGACCGATTCGAGCAGGTAGCGTGTCGCCCCGGTTCCTCGTCATCCAGCCACCCGAGGAGCTCGAGCCGGCAGCGGCCGAGATCCGACGCGCCCTCGTTACGCTCGCGTCCGGAGAAGCTCACCGAGACGGCGATCGAGCTCGTCCCCACGATCGCCGTTCGTAAACAGCACGTATCCCCAACCGCGCTCCCTGTGGATGACGAACGCCGCCCTGTAGCCCGTGTTCGTGTCTCCGTGTACGTGGAGAGCACCGTGCTCGGAGGGGCGAATGCCAAAGCCCAGACTCCACGCCGTGACGCCATCGTCCATCCGGGCCCGGCTGTCGACGGGCACGTCGATCGCTGGCGTCAGCAACGCGTCGAAGCCGGACTCGCTGAGCCCATCGCCTCGCAGGACGGCGACCAGAAACGCCGCATAACTGAGTGCCTCGGTGTGAAGCCCCCGGCCGCCATGAACGCTCGGCCTTCGCAACACCAATCACGTTCCGTCGCGGCTCCATCCACAGTGGCCGGTGGCTTTCCGGCCGGCCAGGTCCGGTTCGGCGGATATCGAGGCGTCGGTCATCCCGAGCGGCCCGACGACCTCGCTCTTGAAACGCGCGTTGAGACCACCGTGATCCACGCCGGCGAGCTCGGCGATCACATCTGCCAGCAGCTCGTACCCCTCCCCCGAATACGAGAACCGCTCTCCGGTTGTCGTTGATGATGGCCAGCGACACGCCCGGCACTCCGAGCGCGTCCATCTCTTCGGCGAGGAGCCGATCGACTCTGGCGGTCTCGAGCGGTCGGCCATCCGGACGCTCTAGCGTCCCGTGCGGGAGGGAGCGCAAGCGCCCAAGGCCAACAACAGCAGCCAGCGTGCGAAAAGGGGCATGCGTGGTTCCGTTTGGACGATCGGGTTCCGGACGCCAAGTTCGATACCGGTACGCGCCGGATGGTTGCGAGACGGTGCGCCTGCGGCGCGTGCGTCGAAGCGTGGAGCGCCGTTCGCAATCGGGACGTGGATCGATGGCGCCGCGGAGTGGATCGGAGGCTGTCCTGAGTTCGATGGAATCCGACGTAGACGTCGTTCTCTCGCACCGTTTCGACAACGGTGCCGACTTCTGGGCCGGCCCGGGACCGAAGATCTATGTCGGCAACCCATTCAGCACCGTGGGATCGCTCCTCATCCTGCACGAGCTCGAAGTGGACGAGGAGCACGAAGCCGTCGCGGGCGCACTCGACCTCGTGCTGTCTGCGTGCAGGGAGGATGGGCGGATACGCCTCGGTCCGAAGACACCCATGTACCCCTGTTACAGCGCGGAGGCCGCACGGGCCGCCGCACGCTTCGGTCTCGCGGAGCACCCCTCGCTACGAAACACCGCGGACTACTTCGCCGCCCAGATTCACGAGGACGGCGGCTGGCGCTGCAGTTTCAGCAGGTTCGGAAGAGGCCCCGAAACGGAGTGCTCGAACCCGGGGGCGACGCTGAACGCCCTCGACTTCCTCCGACACTATCCCGAATATCGCGTCGGAAACCCGGTCGCGGATGGTGCCGTGGAGACGCTGCTCGCGCACTGGACGACTCGAGCGCCCGCCGGGCCGTGTCATTGGGGGATCGGGACGAAGTTCCTGCAGGTCGAGTACCCGTTCCTCAGATACAACATCTTCTACTTCGTCTACGTCTTGTCGTTCTTCCCGGTCGCCGCCTCGGATCCTCGTTTTCGGGAAGCCTACGGCGAGCTTTGCGCGAAGGTGGACGCGGACGGCTCGTTGGTCTCCGAAAATCCCCATCGCCGACTCGGAAGACTCGAGCTGTGTCGCCGAGGTCGACCCTCGGAAGCCGCGTCGCGGCGTCTCGCCGAGATCCGCGAGCGGATCGCCTCGAACGACGCTCGATGATCGGCCGGTCGCGTCGTGTCGGACACCCTGAGCGAACGGAAATACCGCCACGCAACCGTATCCGAGCAGTACGTCCGCCAACGTCACGTACCGCCCCCGGGCAGGAACGCTTCGCTTGGCGAAACGACCTCGATGGCGACATCATCGGGCCCTGGAAGCCAGCCTGACCCGGACGGCTTCGCATGGAGCCGGTAGTCACCCGAGATCCTGGACCGAGAGGCGAGAATGGTCGCGAACGGCACCTTCGAAGTAGAGCTCACTCCTCGAGAAGATCCGGGGTTTCCGGCGGGACGGATGCTGATCGCCAAGTCGTACGAGGGCGACATGGTCGGTTCCGGGGCCGGGCAGATGATCAGCAAGAGCATCGAAGGTGGCGCGGCAGCCTACTTCGCCGTCGAGGAGTTCACCGGCGCGATCGAGGGGCGGACCGGTGGTTTTACGCTCCTCCACCGAGGCTTCATGAGCGGCGACACGCGGACCCTGGACGTCGAGATTCTCGAGGGCTCCGGAAGCGGGGAGCTCGCGGGCGTTTCGGGCTCGATGCGCATCATCCAGGATGAGAGCGGGCACCGGTACGAGCTGGTCTTCGAGCTTCAGACCGAGACGTGATCGCCGGTTTCGCGACGCGCGGGAGCACGATGTTCCGAGGAGCACTCGTCTGAAGGGCATCGCGTGAGAGGATCCGTGTTCGTCGGCACCAGCCTCGATGGCTTCATAGCCCGCCCGGATGGCGCCCTCGACTTCTTGCCGGACGAGCCGGAACCGCACGGGTTCGAGGAGTTCCTCGCATCGGTGGACGCGCTCGTGTGGGGCCGCCGCACCTACGACTTCGTGCGCGGCTTCGACACCTGGCACTACGGGGAGAAGCCCGTGTTCGTCCTCAGCTCTCGGGACATCGACGATCCGCCCGCCGGGGCGATCGTCGAGCGGATGTCGGGAGATCCGATCGAGATCGCCGCGGCGCTCGAGGCGCGCGGGATCGGCCACATCTACGTGGATGGCGGGCGTACGATCCGACAGTTCCTCCGCGCCGGGCTGATCCAGCGGATCGTGATCACCCGCGTGCCCGTGCTCATAGGATCGGGGATCCCGATCTTCGGCCCCGTCGATGACGACATCCCGCTGACGCACGTCGACACGCGGCAGTTTCCGAGCGGCCTCGTCCAAAGCGAGTACGAGGTCGCGAGCACGCCCGATCGAGGATCGCGCAGCCTTCCGTGAGGCGTGAGACGAACGTCTGCGGATCGTCAGACAAGGGGGTTGGATGGACCTAGCCGAGCTGGTGGCCGCGATCGAGGAGGCGCGCACTCGGTTCCTCGGCACGATCGAGCAATTCGATGATACGACGGCCCGGGCGCCGATCGGACCCGACCGTTGGAGTCCGCTGGAGTACCTGGAGCACCTGGTGCGAGCCGAGGAGGCGACCGTGTGGCGCATGTTCAAGGCGGTGGAGGACGCACGCGCCGAGCGGGAGATCGTCGTGAGTCCCACGCCGGAATGCTCGATCGAGGAGATCGTCGATCGCACCTGGGGCGGGAACGTCGATGCACCGCCCTTGGCGATCCCCGAGCTCGGTGCCTCGACGCACTATTGGTCCGCCCGGATGCGCCGGAACGCCATGCTCGTCCGCGCGTTCGCGGACACCGTAGCGGAGCCGGAGCTCGACGGGGTCGCGTATCTCCACCCCATCTCCGGTCCCTTCACCATGCGGCAGGGTCTCGAGTTCATCCGCTTTCACCTCGACCGACATCGAGCTCACCTGGCGCCACGCCTGGGCGATGTCTGACCGGCGAGCCCTCCGTCGCAGCAGCCTGCGAGCGCGGGGAGCCGGAGCTCCGATGCGGATTCACTCAGCCGCGAGACCGGGTGGAGTCGCCGCGAGACCGAGCGGATCGCGACTGCTGCTCCTCGCGTCCCTCGCGGCGGGCTGCGCGGGGCCGGCTATCGACCCGGACCCGGCCGGACTACTCCCCGAACTCCAGTGGAGCCGGATGAACTTCGGCGCGGCATCCTGGAAACACGATGACGTGTTCTTCGTCGATCACGACGTGGGGTGGGCCGTAGTCAACGATCGGGGCGAGATCCACAAGACGGAGGACGGCGGCGCCACCTGGCGTCGGCAGTTCCGACCCTCGGATCGGCCGTTTCTCCGAGCCATCGCGTTCGTCGATCTCCGAGTGGGGTTCGCCGGGAACCTGACGGCGAACGATCGAGGGCATGCCCTCTACCGGACGACCGACGGAGGCGACACTTGGTCGGCGATCGACCTGGACCCCCGCGTCGAGGGGATCTGCGCGATCGAGATCGTGAATGAGAGAGCCATCCATGCGGTCGGGAAGTACACCGGTCCCGCACGTTTCGTGAAATCCATCGACGGCGGGAAGACGTGGTCGGTCGTCGACCTGGGCCCGACGTTGGGACAGGCGACGGACCTCCGCTTCTTCAACGAGCTCGAAGGGGTCGTCGTGGGTGGCAGCTCCGCCACCTCGTCGGAATCCAGGATGGTCGTGCTATCGACGAGTGACGGAGGCGAGACGTGGACCGAGCGATATCGAGGTCCGCGGCTCGGTGAGATGGGGTGGAAGCTGTCTTTCCCGACCCGCGACGTCGGATACGCATCGATCGATACGGAAGGGCTCGTCGGCGGTGGAGCCGAGTTCTTCCTCAAGACGGAGGACGGCGGTCGCACGTGGACCCGAAAGCCTTTCTACGATCGCCACTACCAGGCGCAGGGGATCGGCTTCATCAGCGAGGACATCGGGTGGATCGGCAGCTTTCGGGAAGACCGTCCTTCGCTTCTGACGACGGATGGCGGCCAGACGTGGCGTGAAACCGAGTTCGGCGACCGCGTGAACCGGTTTCGTTTCCTCGAGGACGGGACAGGGTTCGCGGCGGGGCGCTGGCTGTATCGACTAGATCGCGTCGCGACCGCCGGATAGTCCGACACCTGGACGTGCTCTCGCTCGACCGAGATCTCCCCGATGGAATGGCCGCCGCCGACCTGGCGGTCCGCGCCGCCGTGTCATCTTTGTTCGAGACGCCACCCGCGCGGATCGAAAATCTAGCCGAAGCGGAGTGGGCGCGGGTGGCGGCCGAGGCGAAGCGGCTCGGGCTGGCCGCCTTGATCCACCCGAGCACCGAGACCGCCGCCGCGCAGGCGAGCGTACCCGCTGGAACGCTCGCGCAGCTTCGGTCGGCGCACCTGTGGGGCCTCCATACGCTCCGCACGGCACGCGCGCAGCTCGCCGAGCTGGACGCGAGCTTCCGTGAGTTTGGCGTATCGGCGTTGTTCCTCAAGGGCCCGGTCGCGGCGGAAGAGCTCTACCCGGACCCGGCACGACGAGCGATGACCGACATCGACCTCCTCGTCCGTCGTCGGGACGTCCGGGTGGGCAGGAAGATCCTGCGGAGCTTGGGGTATAGAGCGGAACCGGAGCCCGGACGCCTGCCCTCGTCGAAACATCTCCCCCCGTACGTCCGCGTCGAGGCGCTCCGGGTCGAGCTGCACTTCGAGCTCTTCTCGACCGACCGACCCGCGGGCGTCGACCTGGATCGCGCGTGGACCGAGGCGCGAACCTCGAATGTGGCCGGTCGCGACCTCACGGTCCTGTCGAAGGAGGACATGCTCGTCCACGCGGGTCTTCACCTCGCGCAGGAACACGGGTTCGAGCGTCCGTTCCCCGGCAGCTTCGACCTCGCGCTCATCGTGGATCGTTGGGTCGGCGAGCTGGATTGGGACCGGGCGCTCCGCATCGCCGACGAAGCGGGCGCCTATCCCTACGTTCGGTGCGCGCTTCACGCGGTGTCGCACGTCCTCGGGAGACCGCTGCCACGAGTCGCCGAGGAGGCGTTCCCCCCCGACGACCTCGATGGGGATCTACTGGAGGCGCTCCGTACGATCATGCTGATGCCTCTCGACGTCTCGGCGGGACCGCCTTCCCTGGTCCGCGAGTGGAACGCTCGTCGAGGTTTCGTGCCCAAGGCGCGCGCGCTGGCGCAGGCGCTACTGCTGACGGCGCGGGAGCTCGCGGGCGATGATCGGGCGAGGTCGCTGCGCGGGGTGTTCGGGCCAGTGACGCGCATCGCTCGGCGCGCCGCGCGAACGGTCGGGATCGCGGCGCGACGTCGCCCGGCGGCGAGCGACTTCGGCGGCTCGTTTCGACAACCGGTGTGGGACTGGCAGGCTCGAGCAGCGGCGGAAGCGAGAGGCGAGAAACGACGACGCGGCGGCTCGTAAGCCCGAGCAGGCTACAGCCGCCTGAGTGGATCAGTGGATCAAGCGGCTGTGGTCGGGGGACGTTGCGTGCTGGTTCCGCCATGCAGTGGGTCCGCAGGCAACGTGGCGAGCGTCATCGCGAGCGGTGCGACCTACGCCTTCTTGAGCAGTCCGCGTCGCTCGAGGTCGACCTCGGAGCCCGACTCGGTGTTGCGCTCGATCGACTCGCTCATGCTGTCCGCCTTCCTGCTGTAGCGTTCGTTTTCCGACCGCTCGAGGAGCCCCGGCATCGAACCTGAGCCGCCCCGGGTGGAGCCCGTGGATCATATCGTCGGAGGAGTCGACGTCCCGCCGTGCAGTGGGTCGGCGGGCAACGTGGCGAGCGTCACCGCGAGCGGTGCGACCCACGCCTTCTTGAGCAGTCCGCGTCGCTCGAGGTCGACCTCGGAGCCCGACTCGGTGTTGCGCTCGATCGACTCGCTCATGCTGTCCGCCTTTCCTGTGTAGCGTTCGTTTTCCGACCGCTCGAGGGCCCCTGGAACGCCCTGTGCCTACGCTGCGTCGGTGTCACGCCTCGACGATCGAGATCACGCCTCTTTGCGAGAGGTCGCCCAGAAACGCGATCACGTCTTCTTCGCAACGCTCGGTCGGCACGTCGAACTCGTCCGCGAGCCGCGCGCAGAGCTCGCGGACTGTCGTCGGCTCGGAGATCAGACCCCAGATCCGCGAGCCGGTCTCGTTGAGACCGTGGTACCGAAGCCGATCCGCGTCCACGACGACCGACTCATCCGCGAGATCGCTCGCGATGACCGTGTCGGCGCGTGCGATCGTGGCATCGAGCGTGAGCCTCGGGTCGGTCATACGGCCTCGATCTCCTCCTCGATGCGCTCGACGAGCTCGTCGAGCATGAACGCGGTCAACGGTCGCCGTACTCGCGCGAACTCCGCGCTTCGGGCCAGCCGCATCGCGAGCTCGAAGTACGCGTCGTGCACGCCGAGGCCGTCGATGAACCCCGCGCGGTACGTGCCGTTTACGACATACGCCACGCGGTGCAGCGGCTCGACGGACTCGACAGCAATACCGGAGCCCGTATGGGGTGTCAAGCAAAAAAACGCGTGCACCGGCTGGGGCTCCGCGCAGAATTCCGTCGCGTCGAGTCGGTACTTCTCGAGCGTGAGCTCGGGACGTCCGTGCAGGTCCAACGGGTACTTGAGCTTAGCGGCGGAGTCGGCCCAGAGCCGCAGGCTCGGAATGGCCGGAAACGCCGTGGGAGCGCCATCCTCGCTCACGCCTACCGCCGTGAGGTCGTCCGCCAGCAGCGGGTACCCGCGCTTCATCAAGGCACCAGCCAAAGAAGACTTTCCCGCGCCCGACGCGCCTGAGAACAGCACCGCGCCCCGCGGGGTTTGAACGCAACTCGTATGGAGGGCGAGCATTCGACGCTGATGGAGCAGCGCGCCGAGGACGGCGCCCAGGAGCGCGCTCCGGACGGCGTCCAGCTCGACCTCGGGGGCGTGCTCGACCCAGATCTCGCTTCCTTCGATCGCGAGAAAGCTCGCCAGCCCGGGGACGGTGAGCGCGAAGCGCCCCGGCGTCGGCTCGCACACCTCATCCACGCCGACCGCATCTCGCGGATCCGGTAGGTGGACCGACTGCTCGCGACAGTGGATGACGACGTCCACGTTCTCGTCCTCCGAAGACACGAGATCGGGGAGCTCGAGCGCGGACCGCACGTGTAGGCCGTGGACGAAGTACGTGTGCATCTCGGCTCAGGTGGACGTTCTACAGCGCTCGTCGCGATGGGGCAGGTTCGGTGAGCGGTGCGATCGTGCGAACCCAGTCATATTGTGTGCCGCCGATCGAGTCAAAGGACGTGCATGAGCCCGCTCTCAAACGACGACCTCCCCGGGGTCGGCCCGCCGCCTCCCCGCCCGGCACCGACGCTCGCGTCTCGTGCACTCGACACGGACGTATCGCGCGCGATTCCCCCCGCGACCCCACCTCGCTCCAAACGCACGCTGTGCATCGGGATGAGCACGTACGACGACTACGACGGCGTGTTCTTCTCGATCCAGGCGATCCGCATGTACCACCCGGAGATTCTCGACGAGATCGAGATTCTCGTGGTCGACAACCACCCGACCGGTCCCGCCGCGCCCGCGCTGAAGTCGTTGGACGAGACGATCGAGAACTACCGGTACGTGCCCAACACCGACGTGATCGGGTCGGTCGCCAAGGACGCTGTCTTCGGCGAGGCCAATGCGGACTTCGTGCTCGTGATGGACTGTCACGTCCTCTTCCCGCCGGGCGTCCTGCGGCGGCTGATCGACTACTTCCGCATCCACCCCGAGACGAACGACCTCCTCCAGGGGCCGTTGCTACGCGACGACCTCGGCTCCGTGGCGACGCACTTCGAGGAGATCTGGGACGAGGGCTTCTTCGGCCGCTGGGGGACCGATCCGCGAGGGACCGACCCCGATGGCGCACCGTTCGAGATCCGTGCCCAGGGGACCGGCGCGTTCGCGTGTCGTCGCGAAGCGTGGCCGGGCTTCAACCGTCGGATGCGCGGTTTCGGCGCCGAAGAGGGGTACATCCACGAGAAGTTTCGGCGGGCCGGCGGGCGGACGTTGTGTCTTCCGTTCCTACGGTGGATGCACCGGTTCGCGCGTCCGCTCGGCGCCCCGTACCCGATGCGCTGGGGCGATCGCATACGAAATCACCTGATCGGTTGGAACGAAGTCGGACTCGACACCTCGCCCGTCCGAGCGCACTTCGCGGACCTCCTGGGTCAGGTGGAGGTCGAGAGCCTGTGTACCGCCGTGGAGAACGAGATCCACAGCCATCTGTTCGGCTTCGACGCGGTCTACTACCTGTCCGCGGGTCCGAGTCCCACCCCGAACCGTCTCGAGCGGCAGATTTTCGAGCGACTGTACATCGCCGAACGGGTGATCGTGATCGACGTCCCCGTCGAGGCCGACCCGGAAGTCGGGCGCCTGCTCGGGTATCGGAACGCCATGGAGCGCGCGCGCAAGGCGCGGGTCGAGTCCGTCTTGGTCATCGAGCGACTCGATGAGATGGGAGATGACGCGCTCGAGACGTTACGCTGCGCCCTTCCCTCCCTCCGCTCGGGCGATGCGGGGCGCGTGATCGTGACCACGGAAGGCGACTCGGATCCGCCGGCGACCGTCGCCATCGCCGGGGGTCGACGTATGATCGAGGCGATGACCGATCTGCCCGGAACGGTCGAAGACGCGGTCGCCTGGGTCTCTCGACACGAGCGTCTCGAGCGTTTCGCGCTCCGTTCGATCGGTCCTCGAACACACCTCGACGCGTAGATGACGAGCGGAAGGGACGAGCCGGTCCTCGTCGTCCACGGCTTGGGTCGCACGCCGGCCTCGATGGCCGTGCTCACGACTCGTCTCCGAAAGGCGGGCCACGACGTCCTGAGCTTCGGCTACCCCTCGCGATCCGAGCCCATGGAGAGCCTCGTCGATCGGCTCGGGAGCTCGGTCGAGCGTCGAGCGCCGGGGGCAACCACGTCGATCCACTTCGTCACGCACTCGATGGGAGGCGTCCTGGTCCGCAGCTATCTGGGAGCACGACCCGCGCGACACGCCGGTCGGGTCGTGATGTTGAGCCCACCGAACCGCGGGAGCGAGATCGTCGACGCGTTCGCGGAATCGGCGATGCTGCGTCGGCTCCTCGGGCCGGCTGGCGCTCGACTCGGCACCGGACCGAACAGCATCCCGAATCGACTCGGACCGGTCGATTTCGAGTTGGGGGTGATCACGGGGTCGCGGTCCATCGATCCGATCGGGTCCTGGCTGATCCCGGGGCCGGACGACGGCAAGGTGTCCGTGGAACGCGCCCGGGTCGACGGCGCCGCGGATTTCCTCGTGGTACCGGCGACGCACACGTTCATCATGAACCGAAGCGACGTCGCGCACCACGTCGCGCATTTCCTACGGCACGGCCACTTCGACCGCAGCGGGACGGGAACGCATGAGTGACGGCTCCTCCGACTACCACAGCATCAATCTCGCCGACAAGCTGTCGCTCTTCCACGAACGGTGGCAGCCGAAAGTGATCGCCGAGCTCAACGACTACCAATTCAAGATCGCGAAGCTCGAGGGCGACTTCGTCTGGCACCAGCACGACGATACCGACGAGGCGTTCTTGGTGTTGAGCGGTGAGCTCCGGATCGACCTGCCCGATGGCCACGTCGACGTCGCGGAAGGGGAGCTGTTCGTCGTTCCGCGCGGTCTGCGACACAAGCCCTATGCGGCGAGCGAGGTCGAGGTGATGCTGATCGAGCCGCGCGGCGTCCCCAACACGGGGGACGCCGGTGGCGATCGCACCGCCGAGTCGGATGCTTGGATCTAGTGTGGTGAGTCAAACGTCCCTCGGCGTTGACTCACCACGCTAACGATCGAGGTACGCGGCCGTCTGTCGGTCGACGAGATCCAGCAGGTCCCCCATGGCGAGCCCGACGTCGATGAGATGCAGACCCCAGACGGGGCTCGGCTGCCCGGCGATCACCAGATCTCCCGGGATGTCGTCGGCGCGTGGGTCCCCGGGATCCGCTTGGACGACGACCTCCAGATACGAGTAGCCGTCCCGCTCCACGCATTCCGCCCGCACCAACCCCGGGGTCCGAACGAACTCGGTTTCGACCTCGCCCGTGTCCGTCCAGCCGTCCTGATCTCCCCCGAAGGCGCCGCCACCGAAGTACGCGTCCAGCTCGGCGCCCCCCCCTTCCAGCGCGGCCGGGTTCGTACAGCCCGCCACCATCCCGGATCGGGACCCGCGTCCGAAGAAGCTCTGCGCCGGCGGCAGCGTCGAGCGGAACGTCATGTACGTGACCACGCACCCGACCTCATCCGCGCTCCGGCACAACGGCACGTGATCGAACGCGCCGCCGACGTGGCCACCTTGCGGAACCTCGACGTTGTTGCCGATCAGGAACGCCGATACGAGTCGAGCCTGGGCCGGCTTTCCATCGATCTCGTTCGCGATCAGCCGCGTCAGCATGGTAGTGCCCTGCGAGTGCCCGATCAGCACGACGCCCCGGCCGTGGTTGTAGTGCTCGAGGTAGTGGGACCAGGCGCCGGCGACATCGGAGTAGGCGAGGTCGGGATCGTCTCCCATCGGATTCCCGGCCAGACGAGCGCGTAGTCCCGCCAGACTCGTCTGACGGTACATGGGGGCGTAGGTCCGGCACTTCGAGGCGAAGCGCGCGAGCTGGACGCGGACGACACCCATCTCCCCCGGACCGGGCCTCATGTCGCTGTTCGGGGTCGGGTCGTTGGAGACGGTCGGGTACACGTAGAAGCAGTCCACCGGCGCGTCGGGGTGGGCCGCCCACTCTTCGACCTCCAGCGAGCCATCGGCGTGCACCGCGGTGGTCGTCAGATCCAGCGCGCACGCGTCGTCGCGGCCGGGGAGGCAAAGCCAGGTCTCGGGATCCGCGTAGTCGTTGGGCTCGGGCGCCGACTGAGCCACGGCCGGTCCCGCCGGGCCGAAGAAGAGGACGAACCCGAGGGCGATACCGAGGTGATGACCGCGGGATCCGAGCATGTGGCGTCTCTACCGCTGGGGTGGTCGTGCGTCGTCGTCGGATCCTATCATGCCTCGGGAGGGGCCAGCCAGAACCATACGCCGAGTCGCGAGCCGGGAGCGGAGCCATGGTCGACCGCAGGAGCTTCATCGGAACGAGTGTCGCGGGAGGGTTGGGGGTGGCCTTCGGAACGTCCGGCTGCGCTCCGGCGCCGGCGACCGAGTCGGGCGCGGCAGCGGCGGAGCCGACGCAGATTCCCGCCTTCGAGCTCGACGAGATCACCGTGCAGGAGCTCCAGGCGAGCATGGAGGCGGGGCAACGGAGCGCACGATCGATCACCGAGCTCTACCTCGAACGGATCGAGGCCCTCGACGGTCGGGGGCCCGAGCTACGCTCGATCATCGAGACGAACCCCGACGCGCTCGACGAAGCGGACGCGCTCGATGCCGAGCGGCGTGAGAGCGGTCCGCGAGGTCCCCTGCACGGCATCCCGGTCGCGCTCAAGGACAACATCGATACGCACGACCGCATGACGACGACGGCGGGGTCGCTCGCGCTCGAGGGATCGATCCCGCCGCGGGACTCCTTCATCGCCGAGCGGCTGCGCGCCGCCGGCGCGATCATCCTCGCCAAGGCGAACATGAGCGAGTGGGCGTACTTCCGCGGTGAGCGCGCTACGAGCGGGTGGAGCGCCAGAGGCGGCCAGTGTCGGAACCCCTACGCGCTCAACCGAAACCCGTGTGGGTCGAGCTCCGGCTCGGGCGTCGCCGCATCCGCGAACCTCTGCGCGCTGACGATCGGCACGGAGACGGGCGGATCGATCATGTGCCCGTCCTCGAGCAACGGCATCGTGGGGATCAAGCCCACGGTCGGGCTGTGGAGTCGCTCCGGTGTCATCCCGATCTCGCACTCTCCGGACACGGCGGGACCGATGTGTCGGACGGTCGCCGACGCCGCCATCCTGCTCGGTCCGGTGACGGGCGTGGATGGTCGCGACCCGGCGACCGCCGCGTCGGCGGGGAATGCGGAGACCGACTACGCGCAGTTCCTCGACCGGGCCGGGCTGAACGGCGCCCGCATCGGCGTGGCGCGTAGCTTCGCGGGATTCGACCCGCGGGTGTCGGCCTTGTTCGAGGACGCGGTCGAGGCGATGCGGGCCGAAGGCGCGATCCTCATCGATCCGATCGAGCTCGACGCGGCCGCCTGGCGAGACCCGCTCTCGCTGACGTTGCTCGAGTACGAGTTCAAGGCCGATCTCAACGCGTATCTGGAAAGCCTGGGACCGGATGCGCGCGTCGGGAGCCTGGCCGACGTGATCGCGTTCAACGAGCGGAACGCCGACCTCGAGATGCCCTATTTCGGCCAGGAGCGGATGATCGCCTCCGAAGCTCGTGGCCCGCTGACGGACCCGGAGTATCTGCACGCCAAGGAGACGATCCAGCGCGCCAACCGCGAGGATGGCATCGATCGCGTCGTTCTCGAGCACGAGCTCGATGCGATCATCGCGCCCACGCGCGACCTCCCGTGGCCGACGGACCACATCAAGGGAGACCGACTCGACGGAGGGAGCTCGGCGGGACCCGCCGCGATCGCGGGCTATCCCGACATCACGGTGCCGATGGGGTTCGTCAAAGGACTTCCGGCGGGGATCTCGTTCTTCGGCCGAGCTTGGACGGAGCCCACGTTGATCCGTCTCGCGTACGCGTTCGAGCAGGCGACCAACCACCGTCGCGCTCCATCGTTCGCGCCGACCCTCGGCTGAACGGGTCGCCGGCGGGTCGCGAAGCCTGTTCGCTCGTCACCGCCGAAGAGCTTTGGTCGGTTCGCGCGACGCTCGCGAACGCGCCAGGTTGAGAGCGCCAACGCACAAAGGAGCGTTCGTCATGCACGACGTGTCTCGTCGCTCGTTCTTGAGGACGACGACGGCCGCCGGTTTGGCGGCCCTGCCCAGCGCTCGCGAGCTGACCGCCGCCGACGGTCGACGAGCGTGGATCAGTTCGGATGATGACCCGCTCGGGATCCGTGGCGAGTTCCCGGTCACGGAAGAGCTGGCCTATCTGAACAGCGCCTCGGTCGGCCCGCTCCCTCGGGCCGTCCGCGACGCGCTCGCCGCATACGCGGACGAGAAGATGAGGCATCGGAATCCGGGCTCGCGGCGTACCGCCCGCGAGAGCGCCCGGCGGAAGTTCGCCGACCTTTTCGGTGCCGACGAGGACGAGATCGCGCTTCTGTTCGCGACGAGCGACGGCGAGAACGTCGTGACGAGCGCGATGGACTGGAACGAGGGCGACAACGTCGTGCTCGACGAGCTCCACTTCACGACGAGCTTCGTGCTGTATCGCGAGCTCGAGCGACGGTTCGGCGTAGAGCTCCGCATCGTGGCGCCGGTCGAGGGACGCGCCCGAATCGAGGACTTCGAGGCCCGCACCGATGACCGGACGCGCTTGATCAGCGTCGCGTGGGTCTCGAACCGGAACGGGTACCGCTACGACGTGCGGACCTTGAGCGAGCTCGCGCACGCGCACGACGCCTATTTGTTCGCCGACGCGATCCAGGCATGGGGCTCCTTCCCGGCGAACCTGCACGAGGAGGGCGTCGACTTCGCGTGCGGGAACTCGTACAAGTGGCTGTTCGCGGATTTCGGGTGCGCGCCGCTCTACGTGAGGCGCGAGCACCTGGAGTGGATGAGGCCCGACCGATACGGACATGCGCACGTGGCCGAGTCGCTGCCCGACCACCGCTTCCGGCTCAAGACGAGCGCCGCGAAGTTCGAGTACGCGAACGTGTCGTACGGTTCGGCGACCGCGCTCGACGCGGCGCTCAGCGTGCTCGAAGACGTGGGTCTCGACCGCATCGAAGCCCACACGGTCGCGCTCGCGGGGCGCGTTCGGGAGGGCGTGGTCGACCTCGGGATGAGACCGTTCACGCCACCCGACAACGCCTCATCGATCGTGAGCTTCTACCACGGGCTCGATGTCGATGCGTTGTGGGACGCGCTGAGCGAAGAGGGGGTGCCGGTCACGTTCCAGGAAGACGGCGCGCTCCTCCGGACGGGCGTGGCGCTGTTCAACAACCAGAGCGACGTCGATCGGTTGCTGGGCGTGCTCGCGCGCCTGGCCTAGACCCTCCGGCCGAAGGCGCGCGCGCGACGCGGGCCGACGCGGATCGGACGGACGACGGATCCGGCGGGGGGCGGACGGGCGCGGGCGCTCTAGCGGTCGATGCCGCGACGTTTCCGGAAGCGTCGATACCACTCGAGGACGTTCCGCTCGTTCGCCTTCTCGCGGATCTGCTCGCGGATGTACTCGCGGACCTCGGGGTCCTCGATGTTCTGGAGTGCCTGTCCCAGCGCCACGATCGTCTGCTCCCCGCTCTGACGCTCTCGGTAGAGCCAGGCGAAGAACAGGATCAAGATGAAAGCGCCGACCGCGATCCCCGCCCGCTGAAGCCACTCGCCGACCGGCGACAGGTCTCCCGTTCCGGCCTGGACCGCGCTCCCGACCGCGGTCACGAGGGCCTGCTCCATCTCGGCGGCGAGCTCGGTGCGAACCCCCTCCGACAGCTCCGACACGAACGCCGCGCTCGCCTGGGCGATCGCTTCGGTGAACGCGGGGCTCAGATTCTCGCGGATCTCGACGCGGAGATCGGCCGAGATCAGACGGAGCTCCTCCCGGAATTCGGACCCGGCGGTCTCGACGCTCGCGCGGAGGAGCGACTCGAACGCGGCGGAGAGGTCGCCCTCGACCGAGACGGCGAGGGAGTCGCTCGCCCGATCGAGCATCGCCTCGCCCCGGTCGATCGTCGCTTCCGCCTGGTCGACGACGCCCCCCCACGTCTCCTCGATCGTAGGCTTGAGGTCGGCCCGAAAGGCGCTGTCGACGTAGGACACGGCGGCCTCGGCGATCTCCTGGAAGATCGCCTGGCTGCTGTCGGCCCGGGCCTCGGCGCGCGCCCCCTCGACCAGCCCCCGACCCGCCGATCGACCCATCGACCCGATGCACCCCGACGCCACGAGCGCGAGCCCGATCATCCCGGCAAGCGTCCTTGCGGTGTACGGCGAGATGTGCGGCACGATCCTCCACCTTTTCGCGAAGATCCCGGCCCGGACCCGGCGGGACGAGCGCGTGCGCCGTAAGAGCAAGCCCCGTACCGGGTTGAGCCGACGCCTTGCACTGGGGACCCGTTGTGGACACCGTCCACGGATGAAACGGACGGCGTTGCGATCCCACGGGTGGCTCCTCGCGCTCGGTGCGCTCACCGCGTGCGCGGGTCAGACGTCTCAGACGCCGGAGACGGCTGCGACGTCGACGGTCGAGGCGGCGGCGCCGGACTTCGACCCGGCCCCGCCTCCGACCGACAGCGTTCGCGTCCTGTTCATCGGCAACAGCTACACCTACGTCAACGAGCTGCCGAAGCAGATCGTTCGGCTCGCCGCCTCGGCGGACGCGGCGCGCCCGATGTTCGTGAACCAGGTGACCCCGGGCGGCGCGACGCTCGAGCGCAACTGGAACGACGGGCGCGCCCGGCGGCTGATCCGGTTGGGGGGCTGGACGCACGTCGTGCTACAGGAACAGAGCGCACGGCCGATCGACGATCCCGAGACGTTCCTCGAGTATGCTCGGTTGTTCGACCGAGAGATCGATCGCGTCGGCGCGGAGACCGTGCTCTACCTGACCTGGGCGCGTGAGCACCGCCCGGCATCGCAAGACACGCTGACGGCCGCATACCGTGCGGTCGCCGCGGAGCTCGGTGCCACCGTTGCCCCCGTCGGGGTCGCGTGGACCGAGGCGCTCGCGGAGGACCCCGATCTCGAGCTGCACCACGAAGATCGTAGCCACCCCGGCCCCCTTGGCTCGTATCTGGCCGCGTCGGTCTTCTACGCGACCCTGTACGGAGCCACGCCGGAAGGCCTCGCAGCGGTTCCGCTCACGACGTTGGATGTGCCGGACAGCGAGCACGCGCCGTCGGTGTACGCTCCACGTCCGGGGCGCGACGGCGAGGCCATCACGGGGCCCACCGCATCGCTCCTCCAGCGCGTGGCTTGGGCGGTGGTCGGCCGCGAGGCGACGCCGGAGCCGACGCCCCCACGGAGTCGGTGACGGGCGGGGCACCCGGGCGCTAGTCGTCCGGTCTCTTCTCGCCCGCGGTCACCGCGAAGGGCAGTCGGTTCTCGAGCGGCGGGATCCCGCATACCGAGAACGCCGTGAACGCGCACGGCGCGTTGTACGCCCGGTTGAAGTCGATCGTCGTCCAGCCTTCATCGTCGGCGAGCGGCACGCCCAGGTAGCGACCGATGGGATACGTCGCGCTCGTGGCGGTCGAGTCCCACATCATCACGAAGAACCGCGCGCTCGTCTCGCTCGCGATCGCGATCAGTCGGTGCTCGACGTCGTCACGCTCGAACACGAGCTCACCGGGCGTCCGGTACTCGAGCCGACCGCTCGTGACGTCGGTGACGGGGAGCACGCGGGGCTCCGGATACGGGTCGAAGCGCGCGCGCGTCCGCCAGGCGGGATCGAGCGGAAACGTCTCGGGCAGCCGGAACGAGTCACGCGACGGGATCGCCTCGTCCCAGACCCGGAGCCACAGCCGGTCCGTGCCCGCCTCCGCGTGGACCCTCATGCCGAGCGCGCCCAGCGCGAACTGGGTCGGCTCGTCCGCCCGGTCGTTCGCGACGGGAATCGGCTCGGTCACCGATGTGCCGTCCGCCCGGGTCATCGGAGCCCCCGGCGCGGGCTCGAACCGAACGTCCTGCCCCGACCGGTGGAAGGTCCCGGCGTGCGGGGGAGATGACGAGGCCGGGAATACGATCGGAAGATCCGGGTCCGACCCGGCGGGGTTCGCTCCCTGCGCGAGCTCGTGGAGACCGATCCACAGGACGGGTCCGGAGGGCGGTGTCACGAGCCGCTCGCGACGGTCGGACCGCCACTCCGCGAACTCGGCAGCATAGGTCGCCGGGTCTACGTCGACGAGCTCCGGTCGCGTCTCGGCGACGCACCCCGTGAGGACCAGAGACGACACGACATAGCGAAACGATCGATTCGGCATCCTACGCGTATTCTCCGAAGAACCGTCGCCGCCGGCAACGCGAAACCGGTCGGCCTTCGCCTCCAGCCTTGCCCCGACCGCGCGTTTTGGGCACCGTTCGGTGGGCCTCCTTGCCCGTTTCGCGGCATCGCTTGGCCCGTGGCGCCCTTCAGAGGAGAGAGCGATGAAGCGTGGTACCGCCGCCGTTCCGATCCTGGCCGTCTGCCTCGCGGTCGCACCGCCGCTCCGAGCGCAGTTCGATGACGTCGGCGTCATCGACTTCCCGACCTCGGCCACGGGCGAAGCCCAACGATACTTCCTCCGGGGCGTCTCGATCCTGCACAGCTTCGGTTGGAAGCAAGCCCGCGAGCAGTTCCACGCCGCGCAGGAGATCGATCCCGACTTCGCGATGGCGTATTGGGGCGAATCGCTCGCCTACAACCACCCGCTCGTCTCGCAGATGGACCCGACCGAGCCGAGGGCGGCGCTCGAGCGTCTCGGCGCCACCCGCGAGGCGCGCCTCGCGAAGGCACCCACCGACCGCGAGAAGGGGTTCCTCGAGGCCGTCGAGATCCTGTGGGGCGACGGAGATCACATCGCTCGCCGGGTCGGGTACATGGAGGCGATGGAAGATCTCCACGAGGCGTATCCGGACGACTCGGAGGTCGCCGCCTTCTACTCGCTCGCGCTGCTCGGCGCGGTAGCGGCGACGGGTGACCTCAGCCAGCGACTCAACGTCCGGGCGGGCACGATCGCGCTCAATCTGTTCGAGGAGAATCCGCTCCACCCCGGTGCCGCGCACTACACGATCCACTCGTTCGACAACCCCCTGATGGCACCGCTGGCGCTCGAGGCGGCCCACGCGTTCGCCGAGATCGCGCCCGCCGTCTCACACGCTCGTCACATGCCGACGCACATCTTCATCCAGCACGGGATGTGGGATCTCGTCTCCTGGAACAATCAGTACGCCTACGATGCCGCGGTCGAGCTCTGGCAGCCGGGGGACGCGGTCGGCGACGGCGTTCACGCGCTCGACTGGGGACAGTACGGCGATCTCCAGATGGGCGACTACGAGAAGGCGCGGCTCTGGATGGAGCGCCTCGATGAGCTCACGCGCCTCAACGGGTACGGGTCGGGCGGCTCACGCGGCGCCGC
>JAKSCH010000520.1 GCA_022360695.1 Gemmatimonadota bacterium | reverse complement strand
GCCTTGTCGGCGGGGTGGTCGTTCGAGGGGAACCACCACCGCGCCCGGTTCGGCCAGTTGTCCGCGAACGCGGTGGCCATCCCGTCCGCGTCGGTCTCGAAGAACAGGCCGTTCTCGGGGCGCCCCTCGTACGAGACGCGAACCTCGATGGGTCGCGGACGATCGCGCGCGATCGCCGAAACGACGAGCGCGGCGCCGTGTCGACGAAACGACACACGGCGCCCATCGAGCTCGACCTGTCTGACCACCAGCCCGGCGAAGTCCAGCGTGAGCCGGGTCGCGCCCGCCGCGAGCGTGCCCCGGATCGTCGCGACCGCGGTGACGTGTCCGGTCTCGGGCTCGCTGAGATCGATCTCGAGATCGTAGTGCTCGGCGTCGAAGAAGCCGCGATCCGTCAGGCCGCGTAGCTCGACCCCGGGCTCCGGAGCGACCGAATCGACGTCGAGCGGTCCTTGGCGCGCCGGGCGGGGGGTCGATGTCGGCATCCCGCCAGCGTCGTCCGGAACCACCACGGGCTCGCCGCGTTGCGACGGAGGGCTTACGCAGCCGGAGAGCGCCATCGCCGCCCCGAGAAGCGAAGCCGCTTGCGGCCCGGCGAATCCGGCTGCACCGTGCGCCCGGATCTTTCGCCGGAGCCGCAGGCGCTCCGAGCCCGAATCCCATTCGAAACGACAGCCACGCATCGCTTCCACTCTTTCTCCCACGCCCGGAGGGCTCATCGATCCGTCGATGCGGCACGACCGAGATCGAACTCTACGCTCGTGACTGACGACCGGCACCCCTTCGCCGATCTGGGTCTCGACGAGGCGCTCGTCGCCGCGGTGGAGCGCGCGGGGTACCGCGAGCCCACGGAGATCCAGCGCGAAGCGATCCCGGCCGCGCTCACGGGTCGCGATGTGCTCGGCATGGCCCAGACCGGCACCGGCAAGACGGCCGCGTTCACCCTACCCATGGTGCAGCGGCTCACCCAGACCACGCAGTCCAAGTCGCCGCGCGGGCTGGTCGTCACGCCGACCCGAGAGCTGGCCCAGCAGATCGGGTCCGCGGTGCTCACCTACGGGTCGGCGTCGTCGGTCGAGTCGGTCGTTATCCACGGCGGCACGCCGCTCGGACCGGAGCGCGAGGAGCTCGCGTTCGGCTGCGACGTGCTCGTGGCGACCCCGGGGCGTCTTCTCGACCACTTGAAGCGAGGAAATGCGGACCTGTCGAACGTCGAGGTGCTGATCCTCGACGAGGCCGATCGCATGCTCGACATGGGGTTCATCGACGACGTCAAGGAGATCGTCGCTTCGACGCCGTCATCGAGACAGACCTTGCTCTTCTCGGCGACGATGCCCAACGGCGTGCGCTGGCTGGCGCACGAGCTGATGACCGACCCGGCCGAGGTCCAGATCGGATTCGAAACGGCGGCCGAGGGGATCCGCCAGGTGCTCCACCCGGTCGATTGGTCCCGGAAGCACGAGCTGCTCTACCACCTGCTCGGCGAATGGGCGGAAGGTCAGGTGCTGGTGTTCACCCGGACCCGCGACACCGCGACCTACCTGGCCGACTTCCTCCGCGGGCGCGACGTGTCGGTAGCGGGTCTCCACGGTGGCAAGCACCAGGAGCAGCGCGACAAGGCGTTGCGGCGATTCCGCGAAGGTGCCGTCCGCGTGCTCGTCGCCACCAACGTCGCCGCGCGTGGACTCGACATTCGAGGCATTCGTCACGTCGTCAACTTCGACATCCCCGAGGATCCGCGGGACTACGTGCACCGGGTCGGGCGCACGGCGCGGGGTGACGACACCGGCGACGCCGTCACGCTCATGGCCTCGAGCGATTGGGTGGAAATCCGCGCGATCGAGCGTCTGCTCGGCGGTAGCATCGAGCGCCGCGTCGTCCCGGGGTTCGAGCCCGACGTGGACCCGCCGCCTCCGGAGGAGGAGACCGGCGAGGTCCGTCCCGCGTCCGCGCTGCGCCGGGGGATTCGTCGCCGGGGGTAGCTCGCTCCGCCGACCGCCGGGCTCCGGTCGGCGGCCTCGTGAACGGACGGTTCCGGGTCGCGGTTCCTGTCCGGGGCTCGGTCTCGCATATTCCACGGTCTCTCGCAACTCCGATCCGGGAGGGTTCATGAGTCCGCAGGCACACGCTCGCCACGCCAGGGCGCTCACGGTCGTCTTCGCGATGGTCGCGAGCCTGATCGCGTCGACGCCGACCGCCGTCGACGCGCAACGCACCGCGAAGCCCGTGCTCCACGGTCGGCATTGGGTCGCCATCACCGGGAAGCCCATGGCCGCGACCGCCGGGGCCCGGATGTTCCACATGGGCGGCAACGCCGTGGACGCCGCGGCGGCGCTGCTGGCCGCGACCTCCACGATGTGGGACGTGCTCTCGTGGGGG
>JAKSCH010000401.1 GCA_022360695.1 Gemmatimonadota bacterium | reverse complement strand
TTCGCGCTCTCCGAAGCGTATCCGGAGCTGCGCTCCGTCGAGACGTTCACGGAGCTCCAGGGGACACTCAACGAGATCGAGACCGCCGTCCAGAACGCGCGACGCTACTACAACGCCGTCGTTCGCGACTACAACACGAAGACGCAGGTCTTCCCGACGAACCTCCTGGCGGGGATGCTCGGACACACGGGTCGAGAGTTCTTCTCGCTCGAAGACGAGGGTCAGCGCGAGGGCCCGTCCGTGAGCTTCGACGCCTGAGCGTCACGGGTGGACGGAAACGGACCGAAGGGATGAGATCGAGCCGGTGAGCCGCGGATCCGGGGTACCGCTACGTCCGGGGGCGACGTTCGTCGGGGTCGCGGCGCTCGCCGGCCTCCTCCTGGCGGCCGACCGGCCGACGATCGGGGGGACGCCGGGGGACGCGTTCGGATCGCTGCCCACGTCCACGCAGCAGGGGCGCTCCTGGCGTCTCGACAGCTTCCATGCGGACATCCAGGTCTACGAGAGCGGGGCGATCGAGGTCACCGAGACCCTGCGACCGAGCTTCCAGGGCGAGTACAACGGGATCTACCGGACGATCCCCATCGAGTATCTGACGCCGCGCGGGTTTCGGTTTCGGCTGCTGCTCGATGTCGAGGAGGTGACGGACGAAGCGGGCGACGACCTCCGCTACGAGACGGATCGCGTGGGCGATGACCTCGAGATCAAGGTCTGGGTCCCCGACGCGCGGGACGCCACCCGAACGGTCGTGATCTCCTACCGCGTCTCGAACGGGATCCGCTTTTTCGAAGCGGACTCGGAGCGCGACATGATCGTCGAGGCATACGACGAGCTCTACTGGAACGTGACCGGGACCGAGTGGCCCGTCCCGATCGGCCAGGCGTCGGCGACGATCCGGCTGCCCGTGGACGTGACCGGGATCCGCGCGCACGCCTTCACCGGTCCCTACGGCTCGGCGGAGCAGGACGCCGACATCGAGATCGCCGGGTCGCAGATCCGCGTCTCGACGACCCGGCCCCTCGGCTTCCGCGAGGGCCTCACGGCCGGGGTGGCCTGGGACGCGGGGGTCGTCGACCGACCCGGGCCGATCGAGCGGCTGCTGGCGTACCTCGAGGCCAACTGGCTGCTGTTGCTGCCGTTCATCGCGGCGGCGTTCATGTACCGCCGCTGGAACGAGCGCGGGCGCGACCCCGAGATGGGGTCGATCGAGCCGAGGTACGAGCCGCCGAACGGCCTCACTCCGGCCGAGGTCGGCGTCGTGGTGGACGATACGGCCGACATGCGCGACATCACCGCGACGCTCGTCGACCTCGCCGTCCAGGGATACATCACGATCGAAGAAGAGGAAGAGAAGAAGCTGATGGGCCTGGTCACGGAGACGGACTTCGTGTTCCGGCGTACCGACAAGACCGGCTCGCCCGCGGCGCCCCACGAGCGCGAGCTGCTCCGCGCGGTCTTCGGAGGCCAGGGGTCGCGCCGTCTCTCCTCGCTCCGGAACCGCTTCTACAAGAAGCTCCCCGGCCTCAAGACCAGCCTGCAAGACACGCTGGTCGAGCACGGCGTGTACGAGGAGTCGCCCCACAAGGTGAAGGCGAAGTACATCGGGCTCGGCGTCCTCTGCGGGGTCCTGATCTTCTTCGGCGGCGCGATCCTCGGCCGGACGCTCCACCTCGCCCCGCTCGCCGTGACCCTGTCCGCGATCGCCACGACGGTCGTCATCGTGGGGTTCGCCGTCGTCATGCCCGCCCGCACGAAACGCGGGACCGAGCTCCTACGTCAGGTAAAGGGCTTCGAGGAGTTCCTCGAGCGCGTCGAGTCGGATCGATTCAAACGCATGATCACGGGACCGGAGATGTTCGAGAAGTACCTCCCATTCGCGATGGCGCTCGGCGTGGACCGGCAATGGGCCGACGCCTTCCAAGGGATGTACCACGAGCCTCCGGATTGGTACGTGGGCTCGAATTTCTCCACGTTCGACTCCCACGTCTTCGTGTCGAGCTTGGGGAACATGACGAGCCAGACACACGGAGCCATGCGCTCCGCGCCGCGGAGCTCGGGCGGATCGAGCTTCGGCGGCGGCGGGTTCTCCGGCGGCGGCGGATTCTCGGGCGGCGGGTTCGGAGGCGGGGGTGGCGGCGCGTTCTAACGCTCGGACGACGTTCGCGCTCGTCGCGGCGATCGGGATCCCGATCGCCGCGTGCGACGCCAAGCTCCCCGACGACGACCTCTCGGGCGTTCTCGACGCGTACGGCCGGGAATACCGGACGCTCCGCCAGCAAGCCGGCGAAGCGGACTGGCTGCTCAACACCCGCATCATACCCGGCGACACCACCGCGGCCTCCAGGAGCGAGCGCGCTCATCTGGCGCTCGCGGAGCTCGCCGGCGATCCGCGGCTCCAACGCTGGCTGAGGCGGCAGCTCGAAGCCGGGACCCCGACGCCGATCGAACGACGGCAGCTCGAAGCGATCTTGCGCTCGGCCGCGCCGTACGCGGCCGGCTACCAGTCCGCCGTCGCCCGACGGATCCGTCTCGAGAACCGGCAGGTGGAGACGCTGTTCGGGTTCGACTTCCGGGTCGATGGACGCTCGGTCACGACGAGTCAGATCGATGGTGTGTTGCGGACCAGCCGCGACGAGGCCGAGCGGTTGAAGGCCTGGGAGGCTTCCAAGGAGGTCGGTGAAGCGCTTCGCCCGCGGCTCCTCGAGCTGCGCGACGCGCGCAACGAGCCCGTACGCGCCTTCGGCTACGAGGACTTCGCCGACTTCAAGGCGAGCGCCTACGAGGTGGGCCGGGACGAGCTCCTGGCGCTGACCGACGAGCTCGTCGCCGACGTGTGGCCGCTGTACCGGGAGCTCCATACGTGGGCGCGGTACGAGCTGGCCGATCGATACGGGGCGGAGGTGCCGACCGACCTGCCCGCGCACTGGCTGCCCGATCGCTGGGGCGCCGACTGGAGCGCGCTCATCGAGTCGAATCGCGCCGAGCTCGATCGAGCGCTGGCCGGGCGCGCGCCCGAGTGGATCGTGCGCGAGGCGGAGACGTTCTACCGAAGCGTGGGCTTCGAACCGCTGCCCGAGTCGTTCTACGAGCGCTCATCGCTCTACCCGGCCCCTCCCGAGGCCGACTATCGAAAGAACACCCACGCCTCGGCGTGGCACATCGATCTGGAGCGCGATGTCCGGGCGCTCATGAGCGTCGAGGCCGACGCACGCTGGTACGAGACGACGCACCACGAGCTGGGGCACATCTATTACTATCTGTCGTACGGGCGCCCCGAGGTCCCGGTGTTCTTGCGGACCGGCGCGAACCGAGCGCTTCACGAAGCTGTGGGCAGCCTGCTCGGCCTGGCCTCGATGCAGGGGGCCTTCCTCGAGTCCCGCGGGTTGATCTCCGGCGGGCGGGCGCCCGACGACCGGCGAAGAGCGCTGATGCGCGAGGCGCTCCGCTTCGTCGTCTTCACCCCGTTCTCGGCGGGCGTCATGACGCGATACGAGGACGAGCTCTATCGCGGCGCGATCGACGAGCGCTCGATCAACCGCCGCTGGTGGGAGCTCGTGCGAGCCTACCAGGGGATCGCGCCTCCGACCGAGCGGGGCGAGAGATACGCCGACGCGGCGAGCAAGACGCATATCACGAACGACCCGGCGGAGTACTACGACTACGCGATCGCGCACGCCTTGCTCTTCCAGCTCCACGATCGAATCGCGAGCGACGTGTTGGGACAGAGCCCCCACGACACGAACTACTTCGGCGAGCCTCGCGTCGGCGATGTCCTTCGCCCCCTGCTCGAGGCCGGTGCCACGCGGCCGTGGCAATCGCTCATCCGCGAGGCCACGGGCGAGGACCTCGACGGGCGAGCCATGGCCGAGTATTTCTCCCCGCTCCTGGAACGGCTGCGCGAAGAGAACCGCGGCCGCACGCACACCCTCCCGTCCGAGAGCCCGCGCGGGTAGCCGCCGTCCTCTCGAGGGGAGCAGCGAGAGGATGGGTAGGATGGAGGTCGGAGCCACCGCCCCCTCGTTCGAGCTCGCGGGGACGCCGGGCGAGCTCGTCGAGCTCGAGGACTACCTCGGTCGCACGAAGATCGTTTTGCTGTTCTATCCGCTCGCGTTCAGCGGCGTGTGCACGACGGAGCTCTGTACCGTGCGTGACCGCTGGGCGGAGTTCGAGGATCTGGACGCGGCGGTGTTCGGCATCTCGGTCGACAGCCCGTTCGCGACGACCGCGTTCCGCGCCGCCGAGTCGATCCCCTTCCCGTTGCTCTCCGATTTCAATCGGGAGGTCTCGCGCCGGTGGGACGTCCTCTACGATGAGTTCTTCGGTATGCAGGGCGTTTCGAAGCGCGCGGTCTTCGTCATCGGCACCGATGGGATCGTGGCGTACGCCTGGGTCACCGAGGACGCCGACGTCGAGCCGGACTACGACGCCGTGAAGGCCGCCGTCGACGCGGCACCGTAGCGAGGAAGCCCGACCGCGCGAGGGTCGACCACGAGAGCGGGCGCGACGGCGAAACGCGTCGCCGGCTCGCAGATCGCGACGTCGCCCCGCGCGAAGGAAGCCGCACCGTCCCGCTCTTCCGGCGCCGTCTTCCGGCCCTCGAGGTATGCCCGGCGCCGCCCGGTTCTGGCCCGACCCTTGAACCCTCGCATCCGGATCTGTCCACGACATGCATCGGTCCGGATGAACGAACTCGAGACGCTCAGCGCGCTATATCACGCCACGTGTCGCATCGGTTTGAGCGACAGGCTCGACGACCTGCTCTCCGCGGTCCTGGGACAGGCGCACGAGCTCATCCGTTTCGACCACTGCGCGGTCATGCTGTACGAGCCGGAGACCGGACGGCTGCGCGTTCGAAAAGTCCTCGGCTACGCCGACGCGACCGACGAGGTGCAATCCGTCGCGCTCCCTCGGGGTCACGGACTGTCCGGGTGGGCCGCGGAGCACCGCCAAGCGGTGCGCGTCGCGGATGTCCGCAAAGACCCTCGCTACGTCCCGGGTCTTCCGGACGCTCGCTCGAGCCTCGTCGTCCCCATGGTCGTGTCGAACCAGGTCGCGGGCGTGTTCAACGTCGAATCGACCCGCGAGGACGCGTTCACCGAGACGCACGAGAAGCTGCTCACCGTGCTCGGCTCCCAAGCCGGACTCGCGATTCTGGGCTCGCGCGCGCGCGAGCGGCTCCAACACCGGATCGAGCAGCTGCACGCGCTCTACCGGATCAGCCAGCTCGCGAGCGGACAGGACGATCTCGACACCACGCTCTCGGCGATCCTCGGCGTGACCGAAGAGCTCGTCCCGGACGGCCACGTCGCGGTCCTGCTGCTCGATGAAGCCAGCCGCTCGTTGACGGTGCGCGCGTCGCGTGGCTACACCGAGGGCGTGGGTGGTCTCCGCATACCGGTCGGCCGTGGGCTCACCGGTCGCTGCGCCGAGACGGGTGAGGCGCAGCTGGCGAACGATCTCGCGCACGTGACGGACTACATCGAGGGCGTGCCCGGCGCTCGGAGCGAGATCGCCCTGCCGCTCAAGGTGGACGGTCGCGTCATCGGCGTGCTCAACGCGGAGTCGTCGACGCCCGGCGCCTACGGCGACGACCACGTCCAGCCGCTCACGGTCGTCGCCCACCAGGCGGCGGTCGTCATCCGCGCGGCCCAGCTCAACGAGGAGATGCGGTGTCTGGCCGTGACGGACCCGCTGACCGGTTTGCACAACCGCCGGTACTTCGCCGAGAAGCTCGAAGAGCACGTCCGCCGCGCGCGACGCTACGGCGAGGAGCTCGTGCTGCTGCTGCTCGACTGCGACCGTCTGAAGAAGATCAACGATGTCCACGGACACCTGGCCGGCGATCGCGCGCTCCAGGCGATCGCGGACGTGATGAAGATCACGCTTCGAGATACCGACGTGCTCGCCCGGCTGGGCGGCGACGAGTTCGCGGTGCTGTTGGTCGAGGCCGACCAGGAACGCGGCGAGCGGGTGATGGAGCGCCTGGCGGGGACGGTCCGAGGTCTCAGGCTCATGTCGGAGGAGGGCGGCGACCTCGGTCTGTCGATCTCGATCGGGCAGTCGACGTTCCCGGAATCGGGCTCCGAAGCCAAGGCGCTGCTCCGGGAGGCCGATATCGCGCTGTACCGCTCCAAGCGGCTGACGCGCGAGCGCGCCCCGGTATCGCGCGCGATCTCGGGGGTGATCGAGTTCGAGCGAAATCGAAGCTCCGGGCGCCCGGGCCCGGTGCCCGAGGCGGTGCTCGTGGACCCGGACGACGAGCCGCGCGAGGGTCCGGCGGGCGGCTGACCGACGGGGGCTCCGGTTTGCGTCGTCCGGCGGACTCGGCGAGCTTGGCCACCCGCGCCGCACCCCGAGCAGGAGACCGGACATGTCCAGCAGATTGGCCCAGCAACAGTGTATCCCGTGTCGCGGCGGGGTCCCCCCGCTCGAGGGCGACGAGCTCGCTCGCCTCGAGGGCGAGCTCGGGTCCGGGTGGCGCGTG
>JAKSCH010000268.1 GCA_022360695.1 Gemmatimonadota bacterium | reverse complement strand
GTGCATCAAAAGTCCCTTGACCACCGAGAGTGGTGAGGCGCCCGCTCGCCAAGACGCGAGAACGAAGGCGTAGCCATAGCTACGTCGAGATCGAGCAACGCCGGCGAGCGGGATGCATCGCCGCTCGAATGGCAAGGGACTTTTGATGCACCACACTAGAAGACACAACCCACGGAGGCGGAATGGACGGGAGCGTCAACTCGACGGAAGAGGGCTACGCGCTCGAGCTCCGAAGCATGCGGCTCGAGCGACGAGGGCGCGTGGGACGGCTCACGCTCGACCGACCTCGGCTGCTGAACGCGGTCGACTATCAGGCGACGCTCGACCTCAACGAGCTGCTCGATGCGATCGAGGCGGACGACGCGCTGCGCGTGCTCGTCATCCGGGGAGAGGGTCGCGCGTTCTGCACGGGGATCGATCTCAAGCAGCTCTCCGCCGGGGAGACCCCCGTCGAGTACTACGAGCGCTGGGACCGAGCGCTTCGCGTCATCGAGCTCATGGACGCGTTCGTGGTCTGCGCGATCCACGGCTATGCGCTCGGCGGTGGTCTCCAGCTGGCCCTGGCTTCGGACGTCCGTATCGCCACGACCGACGCCCAGCTCGGTCTCCCCGCGATCAACGAGAGCATCGTGCCGGGGCTCTCCACGTTCCGTCTCCCGCGCTACATCGGCTGGGGCCGCGCGAAGTGGATGGTGCTGACCGGTGAGAACGTCGACGGCGTCGAGGCGGCGCGCATCGGGTTGGTGGATCGCGTCGTGGCACCCGACGCCCTGGAGGACGCCGTGACCGAGCTGGTCGAGCGTCTGTTGGCCACGTGCTCGATGGGCGCGCGTCATTCGAAGGCGTTGCTCGCGCTCCACGCGGATCTGCCCCACGAGGCGTTCTTCGAGGAGTATCTGAGACGACAGCGACTCTGCGTCGTATCCTCCGACCACGAGGAGGCCCGCCGGGCGTATCGGGAGCGGCGACCGCCGATCTGGAGCTGACGTCGAGACGTCGTCGCCGCATCACATCGCGTCTCGTTCGGCCGATACTCGGCCGATAAACTGCCTACCGTACGGCCGTTTCGATCGACGAGGTTAGAGAACGATGGGCACCTGGGCCTGGATAGGAGTC
Source organism: Gemmatimonadota bacterium (assembly GCA_022360695.1). GTDB lineage: Bacteria > Gemmatimonadota > Gemmatimonadetes > Palauibacterales > Palauibacteraceae > Palauibacter. The sequence continues at coordinate 7,566 of JAKSCH010000268.1, read as the reverse complement.
GGGTTGATCGGGGTGGGGATCGTTACCGCGATCTTCGACCTCACGCAGAAGAAGCACGCCATCCTCCGGAACTTCCCCATCATCGGACACTTCCGGTATTGGCTCGAGGCGATCGGGCCCGAGCTGCGGCAGTACATCGTCACCGACAACAACGAGGAGCGTCCGTTCTCGCGCGATCAACGGCGCTGGGTGTACGCCTCGGCGAAGAAGGAGAACAACTACTTCGGGTTCGGGACGGACGAGCGCGTGGAGCTCGCCCCCAACTTCATCATCATCAAGCACGCCGCGTTCGCGCCGGACGACCTGGGTCCGTCGCCGTCGAAGAACGGACGAGACGACGCCACCCTCGGAGCGGGCACAGCGAACGGGACGAGCGGGGGCTCGGCGGTCAAGCGCGACTTCCACCCCATGAACGCCAGGAAGATGGGGTCGGACTATCCCATCCCCTGCGCCAAGGTCTTGGGCGCGTCGCGCGGTCGGGCGAAGGCGTTCCGGCCGACCTCCGCGATCAACATCTCCGCGATGAGCTTCGGCTCGCTCAGCGCAGCCGCCGTCGAAGCGCTCAACCGCGGGGCCGCGCTCGCGAACTGTCTCCACAACACGGGCGAGGGGGGCATCTCGCCCTATCATCAGCAGGGCGGCGAGCTCATGTGGCAGCTCGGGACCGGCTACTTCGGGGCGCGCGAGCCCGACGGGACGTTCAGCATGAGTCGCTTTCTCGAGGCGACCGAGGCGAATCCCGTCCGGGCGGTCGAGATCAAGCTCAGCCAGGGCGCGAAGCCGGGTCTGGGCGGCGTGCTTCCCGCCGCGAAAGTCACGCCCGAGATCTCGCGGATCCGCGGGGTCCCGATGGGGGTCGACGTGATCAGCCCGTCGCACCACCGCGCCTTCGGGTGCGTCGACGAGATGCTGGACTTCGTCGAGGCGCTGGCCGAGGCGTCGGGGCTCCCGATCGGGATCAAGTCGGCCGTCGGAGAAGAGAAGCTGTGGATCGATCTGGCCGAGCACATGGCGAAGGGCGACCGGGGCGTCGACTTCATCACGATCGACGGCGGAGAGGGAGGCACGGGCGCCGCCCCGCTCGTGTTCTCGGATCACGTGGCGCTCCCGTTCAAGGTCGGCTTCGCGCGCGCGTTCCGGACGTTCGCGGATCGAGGCGTCGCGGATCGCGTGGTGTGGATCGGATCGGGGAAGCTGGGCTTCCCGGAGAACGCGTTGCTCGCGTTGGCGATGGGGTGCGACATGATCGGTGTCGCGCGCGAGGCCATGCTCGCGGTAGGCTGCATCCAGGCCCAGCGATGCCACACGGGCCATTGTCCGACCGGCGTCGCGACGCAAAACAAGTGGCTCATGCGGGGGCTCGATCCGAGCTCGAAGGCCGCGCGGTTCGCGAACTACGTCGTGACGCTGCGAAAAGAGCTCCTGTGGCTGAGCCGGGCGTGTGGGAAGCCGCACCCCGGGCTCGTGCGCGGCGATCAGATCGAGGTCCTCGACGATCGCTACGGCGCGACGTCGGTGTGGGACCTGTTCGACTACGAGGAAGGTTGGGGGCTCCCGTGCGACGAGGACTGTGGAGGGATCCGGGACGTGATGGCGCGTCTCGAGGTCGCGCATTGAGCGTCCCCGCTCGGTGGCTCGTCCTCGTCTGCCTGACGGCGGGCTGCGCGGGGTCGCGGTCGGCGACGACCGACTACGTCCCCGGACTCGGCGACGATTGGGCGCGACGCGATCCGGCCGAGATGGGGTTCGATCCGGAGCTTCTCGCGGCCGCGACCGCTTGGGCGCTCGAGCACGAGACATCGATGCCGAAGGACCCCGGCCAGTACCTGCGCGACCGGTTCGAGGGCCAGCCGCACCAGGAGATCGTCGGGCCGACGCGCGAGCGTGGCGGACCCAACGGGATCCTCCTCCGCGACGGGTACATCGTCGCCGAGTGGGGCGACACGCGTCGTCCCGACATGACGTTCAGCGTCACGAAGAGCTATCTGTCGACCGTGATCGGGGTCGCGTGGGACCGCGGCCTCATCGGACACCTCGACGACCGCGTGGGCGAGCGCATCCGGGACGGGGGGTTCGACTCGCCGCACAACGCGCAGATCACCTGGCGGCACCACCTCCAGCAGCTCTCCGAATGGCAAGGGACCCTGTTCGGAAAGCCCGATCAGGCGGATCGTCGCCGCGGGGTCGATCGGGAGCTCCAGCCGCCGGGCACGTTCTGGGAGTACAACGACGTCCGGGTCAACCGCTTGGCGCTTTCCGCGCTCCGGATCTGGGGCGAGCCGCTGCCCGTCGTCCTCCGGCGGGAGATCATGGATCCGATCGCGGCCTCGGACACGTGGGAGTGGAACGGCTACGAGACGTCCTGGGTCGATGTGGGCGGCGAACGGGTCCAATCCGTGAGCGGAGGCGGGCACTGGGGGGGCGGGATCGTCATCTCCACGCGGGACCACGCCCGGTTCGGGCTCCTGCACCTGCGCCGCGGCGTCTGGGGCGATCGACGGCTCATCTCCGAGGCCTGGATCGACGAGGCGCTCACGCCCTCGCTCCAGCCCAACTACGGGTTCATGTGGTGGCTCAACACGGATCGCGAGCAGTTTCCGAGCGCGCCCGCGTCGAGCTACTTCGCGCTGGGCGCCGGGTCGACCTCTACGATCTGGGTCGATCCGGACCACGACATCGTGCTCGTGTCGCGCTGGTTGGACGGACCGGACGTGAACGAACTGATCGGGAAGATTCTCGCGGCGCGGACCGGTTGAGCGCCGGCGCCGCCTCGGGAAGACCCCCTGAGGAAGGATCGAAGGACGGGGGCCTTCCCTTGAACGGCTTGATCGTACCCTCACAGTACAGCGCCGGGCCGATCCCGGCACGTCCCCCCGGGGTCCGCGACTTGCTCGACCCCGAGCGCGCGGCTAGATCGCGCGGATGTTCCCGGTTCATCGCCCCCGTCGGCGCCGCCGCCCCTTCGGGCCCGGCGCGCTCGTCGTCGCCCTCGGGGTAGCCGGCCTCGGGGCGGGCTGCGGCGAGACCTCGACCACCACGCTCTCGATCGCCACCGGGAGCACGAGCGGTCTGTACTATCCGCTCGGCGGGGCCCTCGCCTCGGTCTGGTCGCGTCACATCGACGGTCTGAACATGAAGGCCGAGACGACGGCGGGCTCGGTGACGAACCTCATCCAGGTCGCGAAAGGGGAGAGCGAGGTCGGGCTCTCGCAAGGGGACGCGCTCGCCGACGCGCTCACCGGGGCGGGGCGGTTCCCCGAGCGGATGCCGCTCCAGACCCTCGGGAAGCTCTACCCGAACGTGGTCCACCTGGTCACGGTACGGCGAGCCGGCATCGACGAGCCGCAGGATCTTCGCGGGAAGCGAGTCTCGGTCGGTCCACCCGGCTCGGGCAACGCGGTCACCGCGTGGAACGTGCTCGAGGCGTTGGATTTGGGTGAAGAGGACTTCGCCGTTCGCCAGCTCGACTACTCGCAAACGTCCAACGGGCTCAAGGACGGGACGCTCGACGCGGGGTTCATCGCGGGCGGGATCGGGATGCCGGCGGTGGTCGAGATCGCCATCTCCCGCGACATGATCCTGGTCCCGTTCACCGAGGAGGAGATCGAGCGGATCACGACCGCCGAGCCCGCCTACGCGGGCTTCCGCGTGCCTCCGGGCGTGTATCAGGGGGTCGACGAGCCGGTCCTGACCCCCACGCTGTGGAACCAGCTCGTGGTCCACCGGGATCTCGATCCGGGACTCGCCTACGATCTCACGCGCACGCTGTTCGAGTGTCGCCGAGAGCTCGAGCGGATCTCGACGGTCGCCCGGTTCTTCGACCCCGCGACCGCGCGTGACGTCGGGACCGTCCCCGTCCACCCGGGGGCGCGCCGGTTCTACGAGGAGGTGTCGGCGGACGGGTCGCGTTGACGACCGCGACCGTGGGGCTCGGCCGCGTCGCGTTGGTCGTCGCCGTGGGCTTGTCGGTCTTTCAGCTGTGGCAGAGCACGTCGGGGGTCCTGTCCGCCACCCACGCACGACCCATCCACCTGGCGTGGGTGCTCGCGCTGACGTTCATCGTGCGACCGCTGTGGAAGGGCGACGGGCGGCCGCCGTCGTGGAGCCGCGCGCTCGATTGGGGACTCGCGGCGCTCGCGGTGTACGCGGGCTGGGTCGTCGTCGGGTTCGACTACCGGGCCATCGATCACATCCTCTACGGTCTCACCGCGCACGACGCGATCGTCGGCGCGCTGTTTCTCGTCTTGCTCTTCGAGGCGACGCGTCGCGCGGTGGGGTGGGTGATGGTCGCCGTCGGGCTCGTGTTCCTGGCGTACGCGGCGTTCGGGTATCTGCTCCCCGACGCCCTCGCCAACCGAGGATTCGAGCTCGAGCGTATCGTCCGTTTCCAGGTGTTCACCGCGGCCGGTCTGTTCGGCGCGCCGCTCGGCATCGCGGCCGGGACGGTGTTCATCTTCGTGCTGTTCGGGGCCTTCCTCGAGGTCACGGGCGCCGGCCGGTTCTTCATCGATCTGGCGTTCGCCGCGGCGGGTCGTTTTCGCGGTGGCCCCGCCAAGGCGAGCGTGCTCGCCTCCGCCGCCATGGGCTCGATCTCGGGATCGGCGATCGCGAACACCGTGACGACAGGCGCGCTCACGATCCCGATGATGAAGAAGCTCGGCTACCGGCCCGAGCAGGCCGGAGGCATCGAGGCGGCCGCGTCGACGGGCGGGCAGATCATGCCCCCGATCATGGGCGCCGGCGCCTTCATCATGGCCGACTTCACGAACACCTCGTACAAGCAGATCGTCACGCTCTCGATCGCGCCGGCCGTCCTCTACTTCGCCTGCACGCTCCTGTTCGTCCACCTGATGGCGGTCCGGCTCGGGCTCGAGGGGATGACCCGTCCGCCCCGGGTCCGGAAGACGCTGGCGGGGGGCGTCCACTTCCTGCTGCCGCTGGGGCTGGTCGTGGCGCTCCTGCTCGCGAACTATTCGCCGCCCCTCGTGGGCGCGGTCGGGTGTCTGGCCGTCGTGCTCACCGGGATGACCCGCAAAGGGACGCGGATCGGTTGGCGTACCGTGCTCGAGGGGCTGCGGACCGGGGCGGTGCTCGCGCTCCCGATCTCTTTGGCGTGCGCCACGGCCGGCATCGTGGTCGGCGTGATCGGTCAGACCGGGATCGGTCTCCAGTTCACCGAGTCCGTGGTCCAGGTGGCGGGCGGCCAGCTGTGGCTCGCGCTGGTGCTCATCGCGCTGGCGGCGCTCGTCCTCGGTATGGGGCTCCCCGTGACGGCCGCGTACATCGTGATCGCGGTGATGGCCGCGCCGGCGCTCCAGGGGTTGGGGCTGTCCCTCCTGGTCGCCCACATGATCATCTTCTGGCTCTCGCAGACGTCCAACGTGACTCCACCCATCGCGCTCGCCGCGTTCGCGGGCGCCGGGATCGCGGAGTCCGGCCCCATGCGCACGGCGAACGAGGCCGTGAAGCTGTCGGCCGGGTTCTTCATCGTGCCCGCGATGATGGCGTACTCGGCGTTGATCTTCGTCGAGGGCACCTCTCCCGCGCAGTTCGCCCTCGCGATCGCCTTCACCCTCGTCTTGATCGCGGCCGTCGCGTTCGCGGTCGAGGGCTACGCGGCTCACACCTGCTCGGCGATGGAGCGGCTTGGGTTCGGGGCCGCGGCTCTCCTGCTTTTGTACCCGAGCACAGTGGTCCGGGCCACCGGCGCGGTGATTGCAGCAGTGGTGTACGCGCGTCACCGGGTCGTCGCGCCACAGGGGCCCACGGACTCGCCCGTGCCCCCCGATCGGAGAGGCTGACGCCGAGAGCCCGAGTTCGTATGTTCTCTAGTACTATGAGGTTGAAGATGTATCGAGTCGTGCGCGGTCACCCCGCGCTCCGCGCCCGCTTCGGTGTTGCAGCGCTGTTGTTGGTTGTTGCGGGCTGCGCATCAACGAACCCCGTCGCGCTCGAGCCGCTCGGCCCTCGCTACGCCCCCACGATCTGGGAGTCGATCGAGATCCTGTCGACGGCGGACGAAGTCCAGCGCTCCTTCATTCCGCTCGCGCACCTACGAATCACCGATGCGGCGCTCTTCCTGGAACCTCAGACGATTGAATGGCTCCAGCGTGAGGCATCGCGGGTGGGCGCGAACGCGCTGCTCCTCACCGAGTTGGGCAGGCCCGGTGGCGACAACGGGTCGTGGGCCGGTGTCGCCACCGCGATCCGGGTCCTCGACGCACGTTGGGCGGATCGGTACTGGCGGTACGGCGCGGCGCCCGATGCGCTCCAGGGCCCCGATGTCGACGCGCTCTCGCCGAATCGACGGCCCCGTCCGACCACGACGACCGGTCGGGTGGCGGACGACGGCCCGCCGGCGGGACCGGTCGAGCCCGACATGGTCGAGTCGGGTTGGCACCGCATCATCGCCTGGACGGGCAGCGGGGTGGAACGGACCGAGGACTTCACGGTCCCATCCGGGGAGTGGCGCGTGATCTGGGAAGCCGTCACCGGTGACACCCGGAGCCTGGAGATCCTCGTCTTCGAGACGCCCAGCGACGAGCTGGTCGCGCGGATCGACCAGGATGGCGTCGGCACCGGGTCGTATCTCGGGCTCGCGGGGGGTGGCACGTACTACCTCGCCATCAGCGGCGAGGGCGTCTCGTGGGAGATCGGCGTCGACGCCTGGACCGCGTCCCGATAAAAAAAAGGGCCCGCGCGAGGTCGCGCGGGCCCGGCCAACCGAGTTGGCTATCGTTACGGCTCAGGCGATCCGACTGAGGATCACCCGCGGCCGGCTTCTCTGATACCAGCGTCGCTTGATCATCACTTCCTCCTCTACGGGCGTCCGGTGACGCCCCATCTATAGATAACGGGCCGAAGCTCCGACCCGACGAAACGACCGCCGGCCAGCAATCCTCGTGCCTGGAGAGCCCGCGGGCTCCGGCGGCCGGAAACGCTACGTACGAGGGCCGTAGGCCAGAGTTTCAGCCCGGCTCAGCCCCCCACGATCAACACGTGGTCGACGATCGCCTTGTAGTAGAACGCGCTCCCGACGATGACGAGGACATGCCACACGGCGTGGTGATACGGGACGCGCTTCGCGCCGAAGAAGACGGTTCCCAACGTATAGCAGAGGCCGCCCATCACCATCAGCGACACCGCACCCGGACCCACCGCGTCCATGATTCGTCCGACCATGAGGACGCCGATCCAACCCATGACGAGGTAGATCGCGACGGACGTCCCCGGGAAGCGGAAGCGGTAGCGGAGCTTGAAGGCGATTCCGAGCCCCGCGAGCAGCCAGACGCTCAGGAGAACGAGGAGACCGAGCTCCCCGCCGAGCCCGGCCACGGCGAGCGGCGTGTAGGAGCCCGCGATCAGCGCGTAGACGGCGCAGTGGTCGAGAACACGCCAGCGCGCCTTGCGGACGCGACACTGCGCGGCGTGATAGATCGTCGTGGCGGCGTACGAGGTCACGAGCGTCAGACCGTAGATGACGCCGCTGAGCTCGATGGCGAGATTTCGGGTGGGGGTATCGATCAAAAACGCGAGCGCGACGAGGCTGCCCAGCAGACCGAGTCC
>JAKSCH010000410.1 GCA_022360695.1 Gemmatimonadota bacterium | reverse complement strand
GACCACCGAGAGTGGTGAGGCGCCCGCTCGCCAAGGCGCGAGAACGAAGGCGTAGCCATAGCTACGTCGAGATCGAGCAACGCCGGCGAGCGGGATGCATCGCCGCTCGAATGGCAAGGGACTTTTGATACACCACACTAGGAAGTCCGGACGTCCTGGGCCGCGTACATCCGAAGCCGCGTGGCAAAGGCGTCGGCGATCTCCTCGAGCGTGCCGATCTCCGGGTGTCGGAGGAACACCATCCCATCGGAGATGAGCGTGGCCTTCCAGTTTCGACGCGGCGCCCCGACGGGCAGAAGGTCGACGTCGCAGATCCAGGAGCCGTACTCCTGGAGCAGCGACGCGAGCCCTTCGATCCGCTCGATGCGACCCTGGCCTCGCGCGCGCTTGATGACCCAGCAGCTGTTGAAGCGACGCTCGATCGGTTGTGTCCAACGCGCGTGGACGACCGCTTCGGCCCAGCCCCGGTACGTATCGATATCGGAGGCGTAGTTGATGAGGTCGACCGTGCGAACGCCCGGCGGCCGCGCGGCGATCTCTCCGAAGACGACTTCGCCGCTCGATGTACGGTACCACTCCATGTGGGTGTAGCCGGTCTCGAAGCCGAGCGCCGCGAGAACGGCGAACCCCATCTCGCGTCCGCTCGCGAGCGCAGGGTCTTCGACATCGCGAAGGGCATACGTCTGCGGGCTCAGCCACTCGTGCGTCTTCGACTCGAGCGCTCGCGGCCAGTAGCGGCAGATGTTGAAGTGGGCCACCGCGCCGCCGACGCAGACCGTGTCGAACGTCATGTCCTCGCCGTCGATGAACTCCTCGATCGTCACCTGCGGCACGTGGCGCAGGGCGGGGAAGATCGCTTCGAGCTCGTCGCCCGAGTCGACGCGATACGTGTCGGCGGAGCCCGCGCCGGCGACGGGCTTCACGATGAGCGGGAACCCCACGCGCTCGGCCACCTCGCGACACTCCGCGACGGTGGTGCCGCGACCGTGTCGCGGCGTCCGGATCCCGGCCGCGTCGAGGACATCCTTCATGATCTCTTTGTCGCGAAACGGGAGCGTCTGCTCGACCGTCATCCCGGGGAGCTCGAGCATCTCGCGCAGCCGCGCCGCGAGGATCATGTACGGCTCCCACAGACATTCGACGCGATCGATCCGGACCCGCCGCGCGTACTCCGCCACCTGACGGATCACGCGCTCCTCGTCCGCCAGCGAGCGCGCGTGGATGTGGTCTCCCACCGCGGCGCGCGCGATCTCCGGGAGCGACGCCTTCGGTTGGTCGCCGAGACCGATGACGTTCGCACCGACCTCCGCCAACCCGCGCGTGAAATGCTGCATCTCGGCGGGGTAGCCCGGCGAGAACATCAAGACGTTCATCGGATCCTCGGCTTCGTCATGACTCGCCCAGCTCCACCTTCACGCGCGTGACGATCTTCATCAGCGCGTCTTCGACGACCGCGGTGTCCGGGTGACGTACGATGATGTACCCCTCGCCTTCGTACGTCGCGCTCCGGGGCTGACCGACCCGCGGTAGCCGGCTTTCGACGACGAGCGGACCGAGCTCCTCGGCGATCGACTCGAGACCGGTGACCCGTCGGACGGCTCCGCGTCCCTGACCCCGAAGGTAGGCGGCGCCGGCCGCGAACGGCCGCGGAGGCGGATCGAACGTGTCGAACGCCATGAGGCGAGCCCACGCCGCGTACATGTCGACGTCGTGGGCATACGAGATCAGGGTGACGAACTGCGCGCCGGGCGGTCGCGCGCCGACCTCCGAGATCGCGATGCTGCCG
>JAKSCH010000339.1 GCA_022360695.1 Gemmatimonadota bacterium | reverse complement strand
TACATCGAGCAGCACCTTCAGACGGAAGAAGCGCGCGACAACCTCCAGGTCTACCTGAACGACGATCCAGGTTCGGGCCGCTCGCTCGGCTTCTATATGGAGGAGAACATGCCGGCCAAGGCGATCTTCGATGCCTGGCTCGAGCCGCTTTCCGACCTGAACATCGGACAGAACGTGAACGAGGGGATCGGAAGCACGGATCACGTCCCCTTCGTGCAGGCCGGGCTGCCGGGCTTCAACATCATCAAGGACTTCGAGGCGTACGACGAGCGGACCCGCCACACGAACGCGGACTATCCGGAGCGTATGACCGAGGATGAGCTCGAGCAGCAAGCGGTCTTCATGGCGCACTTCGCTTGGCAAGCGGCGCAGATGGACGGCCGGATTCCCAGGGCCCCGGGACAGTAGCCGGTTGTTCCGTTCCGGCGCGGGAGACCCTCGCGCTGTGGTGGGTTGGGCCGGCCCCGCTCGCCAGCCGGGTTACCGATCTGGCTGGGGATTCGCGGGAGATGCCGGATCGATCCCAAGCTGCGCGCTCAGGTTCTCGAGCACGGCCTTGTCTCTCTCGGACAGGTGCCCGTCGACCGTGAGCAAGTCGAGCTGCTGACGATAGATCTCGCGCTTGGCGTCCTCGTCGAGCCCATCGATCGGCTTGGCCGGACCCATCCAGCGATCGGTGAGCCTTTCAACGAGCCGCTGCACGGGCCGCAGGACGAGTACGACGGCGCCGGCGGCTGCGAGCCCGAGGATCGTGCCCTCCACGGGGACCAGCCCTTCGAGGAGCTCGCTCCCAGCGAAGAACGCGCCGGCAAAGATGGCGCCCACAGTCCCTCGCCGGACGGCGAGCTTGACCTTGTCGTCGAGGTCGAAGAGGTCGTAGCGGAGCACCCCGATCGCGACCAGGATCGCGCCGAGCGTCGACCAGGCGCCGAGCATGGCATTGATCGAGGATACGCTCAGACTCAGGTCGTCCGTCAGTGCCGTACTCCCACCGATCAGGACCGATACGATCACCACACCCACGAACAGCGTATCGCGTTTCCAGAGGAAGTAGGCGCAGAGCGCCAGGATCGCGACGAACCAGAGTCCGAAGAGGCCCATCTCGACGCGGTTGAACAGACTCGGGTCGGTGGGGGAGGGCGTGAGACCGCGGATCTGGAGCAGTAAGCCGGCGACCATGCAACTGCACGCGGCGGGCGCGAAGAAACCAAGCGATACGAGCCGCAGCGTCTTCCGCTTCCGGCCGTTCCGAGCAGCGGACGCCTCCCTCGCCAAGAGGAATGCCGGGATCGTGAGGGTCACATCCAGCAGCACCGGCGAGAGGCCAAATGGCGTGCGCGGCCTGGACAGGAACCAGGACACCTTGCCGCCGGGCGAAAGATCTGCTGGCATCCCGGGCGGGATGATCAGGGAGGGCCAGAGTACGAACGCGCCCGCGAGGGCCGCGGTGAAGACGAGGATCAGTGCCGGTGTGGCTCGCGGCAGCCTCGCCCAGCGTCGAGGGTAAACGGCCGTGAAGTAGACGGTGCCCAACGCGGCCAGAAAGGCGCCCGCGGGGTAGAGTGCACCGCCGAGCATGACCATGAAGGGCGAGGTCGCGATGAAGAGGATCGTAAGACCCACGAGGGATACGGCCCGCGACCAGAGCACCATCGCGAATGCGTGGCTCGCCTCGCGACCCTTCGCGATGCGGGCCAGCCAGATCGCAAGGACGACCATCGTTGCGGCCGCGAGGAGCGGAACGAAAAGCATGACGGTCACCGGGACTCCCAAGGCAGGGCGAAGTCGACGTCGCTGTCCATGCCGTTTCTACTCATCACCCCCAGTACAGCCGCGTCTGCGCGTTCGGTGTCGCTCGGACACGTCGGCAGTCGTTGCGGCTCCTGGCGCGGATCCAGCAGCTTCCCACCTCATAGGTAGCCACCGCGGCGCGGAAAGCAACTGAGATCCAGACCCAGACCGCCGCCGCCCCCCGGGGAGGCGCGATATGAAGCCTGAGTCTACGCCAACAAAGCAGGGCCTCGAAGGAACGCCGAGCCGACTGGCCACGTTCGCCCTCTCGATGTTCGCGGTGTATTGCCTTCTCCTCGCTGTCCTCCATGCGGTGGGCGGCGACCACGATCCGACGATCAACTTCGTGTCCGAATACCAGCTCGGCCCGTTCGGCTGGTTGCTGACGCTCGCACTCGCGTCACTAGCGCTTGGGGGCGCGGCCTTGCTCGCTGCTCTCCATCGCAGTCCGGTCGGACTCCCGGGGGGCACGGCGAGCCTAGTTGCAGTTTGGACGGGAATGACGATCGTGGGGGCCGTCTTCCACGTGGACCCAATCCAGATCGCATTCGCTGAGGAGGGGCCGCCGGCCTTCACGGCTTCGGGCTGGGTCCACGCGCTGGCTGGCGTGGTTGGAGCCTTGTGCTTGATGGCCGCGATGCTTCGGCTGTCACTCACCTGGGTGCGAGTCATTCCGCGGCCACCTGTCCGGGTCGCCATGCTCGCCCTGAGCTTGGCCGCGCCGGCGACCTACCTCGCGATGCTACTGACCCGTCCTGGCACATTCCCGGCCGGTCTCTACCAGCGCGCACACCTTGTGACCGTGGCGGCCTGGCTCCTAATCGTAGCCGCAGCCGCCCGTTCGGGTGTGTTCCACCGGGTGCAGGTCGAGTAAGGGGGCCGTTAGCCCAGGCGGGCTCGGGAGCGGCGCCCGGGCGTCTCATGGAACGAGCGGCTGCTCGGGAGCGGCGCCCGGGCGTCTCATGGAACGAGCGGCTGCTCGGGAGCCACGACGAGCGGAAGCCCACGAGCCCGCAGCATTCGATTGAGCTCCGCCAGGTCTTCGAGCACGAGGCGCTCGTAGTCCGCTTCCGCCACCTCGAGCAGGTTCCCGAGAAAGACTCTGGCTTCCCGAGCCTGGTCGGTCGGTCGGTGATCCGAGCTCTGGATGTGGTTCGCGAGGTAGATCAGCTTCGAGGTCAGCCTCACCGGCCACATGAAGAACCCGCCGGGCTTTTGCTGGACCAGGCTGTCGGCCAATGACGCGAACGAGCCTTCCACGTCCCCGACCGCGCTTCGCACGTCGTCGAGCTCCGAGTCCCGATCCAGCGTCGACCGCAGCGAGTCGAGCTGTCCGCGTATGTCCTCGATGCGTGACGTCAGCTCGTTCGATGTCTCGATGTCGCCGGCGAGCCGCTCGAGCGTTTCGAACTGCTCGAGGATGTCGGCCTGGCTTCCCGTCGTGGCGGGGTCCTTGAGCACCGTCAGTCGCTGCGTATGCTCGCGCCCGGCCGCGTGGAGCGTCACCCGGTACTCGCCGGGCGGCGCGAGCAGGCGAAACCCCTGTCCCGGCGGTCCACCGCTCGCCTGGCCGGACGCCCCGCCCGACCCGAATTGGAGGTTCCAGTGGGCGCGGTTGATGCCCGCGCCTCCGCTGCCGGCCACGGACGCGATGGTCTCGCCCGACGCGTCGGCGATGTCGAGGCGGACCTCTTCATCGGTCTCGTCTCCGAGCCAGTAGGAGAGCGACGCGCCGTACGGAGGATTCGATCCGGTCGTCGGGTCATCCGCGATCGCCCGGATGCCGTCCACGATCATCCGGAAGCGGTACGCGTCTCTCGGCTCGAACAGGTGCATGTCGGAGGCGGTCACTTCGTCCGTCAGCTGCTGGAGGGGCGACAGGTCGTCGAGGATCCAGAACCCGCGCCCGTACGTGGACAGGACGAGATCGTTGAAGTGTTCCTGGATCGCGAGCCAAGAGACCGGGGCGGGGGGGAGGTTGAGCTGGAGCGGCTGCCAGCGCGCGCCGTCATCGAACGACACGTACATGGCGTTCTCGGTCGCGAGATACAGCAGCCCGGGCCGCACCGGGTCCTCGCGGACGTTACGGACGAAGCTGAGCGGCGTGCGCGGAATCCCGTCTACGATCAGCTCCCACGTCTCGCCGAAGTCTTCGGTCTTGTAGACCCACGGATCGAAGTTGCCCTCGAGGTGCCCGTTGACCGTGATGTACGCCTTGCCGGTCTCGTATCGGGACGGCTCGATGTTGTATACCGTGCCCCAGGGGAGCATATCCGGGATGTTCTCCGTGACGTTCGTCCAGGTGGCGCCGGCGTCGCGCGTGAGCTGGACGACCCCGTCGTTCGTCCCGATCCAGATCAGACCCGCCTGTCGCGGCGATTCGGCGATCGAGTAGATCGCGTTGCCATACTCGACGCCGAGGTTGTCCGGCGTGATCCCACCCGAATGGACCTGCGTCTCCTTCGTGTTGAGCGTGAGGTCCGCGCTGATCGTCTCCCAGCTCTGGCCGCGGTCCTCGGTCACGTGTACGTGCTGGCTGACTGCGTAGACGCGCTCGTTGTCGTGTGGAGAGACGGCCAGCGGAAAGTCCCATACGAAGCGATAACGAATGTCCGCCGCCGCGTGACCGAACGGCGCCACCGGCCAGACCTCGACATCGCGGGTCTCCCGGTTGCGGAGGTCGTGACGGGTGACGATTCCGCTCGCTGGGCCGCGGCCCGATGCGGAGGACCACACGACGTCGGGGTTCACGGGATCCGGTGTGGCCGTGCCGCTCTCGCCGCCCCCCACCGAGTACCACAGACCCCGCGGGATCTCCGAGCCTCCCGTGATGAGACCCCCCGCCATCTTCGAGTTGCTCGGGCCACACGTGGAGGGACCGTCCTGCATGTTTCCGCACACGGTGTACGGAATCTTGTTGTCCACGGTCACGCGATAGATCTGCGCGATCGGGAGCCGAATCCGGTGCCAGGATCGTCCCCGTGTGAGCGAGATCGAGATCCCCTCATCGTTCGCGATCGCGATCCGATCGCCGTTCGTCGGGTCGATCCAGATGTCGTGGTTGTCGAAGCCCGGGCTGGCTCGAGGCGGTCTGGGGTCGAGCGTCTCGCCACCGTCCGACGAGCTGCTCAGGAAGATCGTGAGGTGGTACGTCTCATCCGGGTCATCGGGCGCGACCCCCATCCGCGTGTAGTACGCGGGTCGGGTGAGGAGTCGGAACTTGTCCGAGTTGACGAGCTCCCACGACTCGCCCCCGTCGTCGGAGCGCCATAGCACGCCACGGTCGGTGGGCTCGCCGTTCCATTCCAGCCCGTCGCCCGTCTCGATCAGCGCGTAGACGCGGTCCGAGCTGGCCGCCGACATCGCGAGTCCGACCTTCCCGTACGGACGCGTGGGGAGCCCGTTCCCGACGAGCCGCCGCCACGTGAGTCCGCCGTCCTCCGACTTCCAGATCGAGCTGCCGGGTCCACCGCTCGTCCGGCCCCACGTCTTCATCTCGATCTGCCACATGGCGGCGAACAGGACATCGGGATCGTTCGGGTCCATCACGACATCGATCGCACCCGTGTTCTCGTCGACGAACAGGACGCGTTCCCAGGTGTCGCCGCCATCGGCGGTTCGATAGATGCCGCGATCCTGTTGCGGACCGAACGTGTGGCCGAGCGCGGCGAGCAGGACGACGTCCGGGTCCGAGGGGTGGATCACGATCCGGCCGATCCGGGCCGTGTTCTCGAGCCCGATCTTCTCCCACGTCTCGCCGGCATCCGTGGACTTGAACGCGCCCCAGCCGTGCGAGATATGGCTGCGGAGGAAGGTCTCTCCCGTCCCCGCGTAGATCACGTCGGGATCGGAGGGGGCGATCGCCAGCGCCCCGATCGACGAGACCGGGTGGTCGTCGAAGATCGGGTCCCAGTGGATTCCGCCGTCGACCGTCTTCCAGATGCCTCCGGACGCGGCGCCCACGTAGTACGTGAGGGGATCACCGGGCACTCCCGCCACCGAGATGGTGCGGTTCCCGGGCGGTCCGATGTACCGGTACTCGATCCCGGAGTAGAGCGCCGGGTCCGAGGGGGCCTGGGCGGATGCAGTTCCCGAAGCGCCGAGAACGATCAGGACGAAGCCACACAGAAACCACGGACGGCGGATCGAGACGTGCATCGGGCATCTCCACGCTTCGCGATGTGATCTATCTTGGCTATGGACGAGGACGGTGGAAACCGAACGAACCTGACGGGCAACGGCCAGTACTAGACGGCTCGAACCTCCGCTGGCTCAACACGCACGCCGCAGCGAAGACGTCCGAACGTGACGCTGCGTATGCGAGTGCCACGGCATTCGGGTGGGGAAGTCGCCACGACCCCGCGGTCAGCCCCGGACCAGCAGGATCACCATAAACGTCACAGACGCCAAGGCGAAGGCCGTCCGGATCGTGTTCCACCGATTCCAACGCGTTTCGAACGCGGTCCGAGCCGCTCGCAGCTCCGCGGCGTCCATGTTCGCGAGCTCGAGGCTCTGCACCTGGTTGTTCAGCGGGATGTTGATCGCGACCGTCGGCGCGTGTACGCCCCCGAAGTAGGCGACCGAAGCGAGTACGAGTAGGGCCCGGTCGACCGTCCCCAGCGAGGCCAGGCCCAGCCCGAGCGCCCCAAGCAGAGCGACGATCGAGCCGACCCACATCACCATGAACAGCGGCTGATTGTCCTGGATCACGCCATCGATGCGTTGGAACGCCCGGAGGAGCGCACCGTCCTCCAGATCCCGGAGCCCGGGCATGACCACGATGGCGAAGGCGAACACGAATCCGGCCGTGAGACTGCACAGCAGCGTGGCTATGACCGCGGCCTACCACACGCCCGTCGCGGCGACGTCGCGCGCGTAGTCGGCGAAGTCCTTCGGCGGTCGGCCGAGCGCGCGCTGGACGCCGTCCGTCAGGTGCGCGTTCCGACCGTCGAGGACGGTGGCGAACAGATAGTCCAGCATCCAGATGACGTCCTGCGGCGCCCCCGTCTCGCGCACGCCATCGATGAACGCGTCGTGCGGCACCTGGATGAACTCGATCGTTCTACCGGTCGCCTTCGTGAGCTCCGACGCGACATCGGCGAACGTCATCAGCCGGGGACCCGTGACCTCGTACAGCTCTCCACCGTGTCCGGGCTCCGAGAGCGCCGCGATCGCGACCTCGGCGATGTCGTCGACGTCGACGAACGGCTCGGCGATGTCCCCGGCGGGTAAGGTGATCCGCCCCTCGAGGACCATGTCCACGAAGGCACCCTCCGAGAAGTTCTGGTAGAACCAGCTCGCGCGAACGACCGTCCACTCCAAGCCGCTGTCCTGGACGATGCGCTCGCACGCCTGGGCCTCGGGCTCTCCCCGACCGGAGAGGATCACCAGCCGCCGCACGCCGAGTCGCTTCGCCCGCTCGACGAACGCCGAGATCGCGTCGGTCGCCCCGGGCATGGCGAGATCGGGCGCGTAGGTGATGTAGACCGCGTCGACGTCGGTCAGGCACGCGTCCCAGCTCGTCTCATCGTCCCAATCGAACCGGGGGGTCGCGGCCCGCGAGCCGATCCGGACTTCGAGACCCTTCGCGGCCAGTCCGGCTGCGACTCGCCGCCCCGTCTTGCCCGTGCCTCCGAGAACCAGAACGCGTCCGTGGGACGCTCGAGATTCTTGTGCGTCGTTCATCGCTTGCTCCTTGTCGGTTGACGGTTGCAAGCGAAGGATGGGCGCCCGCCGCGGCGGGATCTTGCGGATTCGCGCCGATCTTTTTGACCGAAGACGACAGCGACGAGCGGGTATGGACTCCGGGCGCCGGTCTTTTGATCCGGGGCGCCATTCGAGCGTCGGCGCCGGACAGGAGTCGGCGTCGCTCGAGACTCAGCGTCGCTCGAGCGTCGGTGTCAGTCGAGCGTGGGCGTCAGTCGGGCTGGGCGCGGATCCGGAACGAGCGGGGCGTCTGCCCGGCCCACCGCCGGAAGGCGCGGGTGAAGGCGCTTTGGTCCGAGAACCCCGTCATGAACGAGATCTCCGCCAGCGACGCGTCCGTGTGCTCCAGGAGCTGGGTGGCGAGCCGCCGGCGGGACTCTTCCACGAGCGCTTGATACGTGTGCCCCTCCTTCGAGAGACGCCGCTGTAGCGTGCGCGCGCTCATGCTCATGCGCCGCGCCACGTCCGAGAGCGCGGGCGCTCCGCCGCTCAAGGAGGTCGAGATCTGATCGCGGACCAGACGCTCGAACGGGATCGTGTCGTCGAGCTTGTCGACCTCCTCGGACAGGTGGGCATCGAAGAACGTCGCGATGCTCTCGTCGCCGAGTCGGTTCGGTGTCCGAAGCGACCCATCCGAGACGAAGAGCGCGTCCTTGTCCGAGCCGAAGTGCACCGGGCTCTCGAAGTAGGCCTCATGGTCCTCGGTCGACGACGGAGCGGCGTGCTTGAAGTAGACGGCTTCGGGGCGAAACGGCTCCGACGCCACCTGCCGGCTTATGGCGACGATGCTGGCCAGGGTCGCTTCGTTCGAGAGGCGCATGCCCAACGTGCGCCTCCCCTCGCGGTGCAGGTGCATGAATGCGCCACCGCGGGTCTCCTCGACCTCGTACAGGGCGACGCTGGTCAGGACGAGCGCGTATCGCTCGGCCCGGTCGAACGAGTCACGGAGCGTCGGGGCCGACTTCCACGCGAGCCCGAACGGTCCATACTCGTCGCACCGCATCGATGCGCCGACCCGGAGCGGAAACGTGCGCGGGTTCCCGTCGGCGACCGCCGCGCGCTCGAAGAAGTCGTAGTAGTCGGTGTCTTTGAGCATGACCGCCGGGTCGACCGCACCGGGCTCCAACCCCACCGACGCGAGGAGCGCGTCCTCGTCGACATCCGCCGCGACTGCCGCGACGACCTTCCGGGCGAACAGGGACGTGATTCTATCCATGCGATCCAATCTAGGGGCGGCGGCACGCCCTCCGGACATCCTCACATGCTCGCTTGCGTGCCCGAGCCGGGGTCCGCTACGATCCGCGTACAGACAAAGACCGGAGGGGTTTAGGGAAGCCGGTGAAAGACCGGCGCGGCCCCGCCACTGTGAGAGGTCCGAACGCACGTTCGGAACGTCGACTCGAGAGAGCCACTGGGGATGACCCGGGAAGGCGAGTCGGACGGCCTCGAGCCAGGAGACCTGTCCTCCGGTCAGCAATCCGAACCTCCGCGGGGAGGACGGGGCTACCGGCTGGTTTTGAGACGCTCTGTTCTCTCGCGTGGAGAATGGAGCGCTTATGCATCGGGCTCGCGCGGGTCGAGTCACGACACCAAGCCGACCGTGGGCGACCGTCGCCCTTTTCCTCTCTTGTGCGTGTACCGGCACGTCCGCCGGTGACGCGCCCGGCCGAGCTCCCCCGGACCCGAGCGCCCCCCGACGGATCGTCTCCCTCATCCCGCAGGTCTCGGGGATCGTGCGCGCGCTGGGCGAGGCGGATCGCCTGGTGTCCCGAATCGAGAGCGACGAATCTCCCGAGTCCGCCGGGCTTCCGTCGGTCGGCGACCCGACCCGCCCGAGCATCGAGCGGATTCTGGGCCTCGATCCCGACCTGCTGGTTCTGTGGGATGGAAGCCCCGCGAACGACCGCATCATCGCCGCGCTCGGTGACACCGAGGTCTGGCGGACGCGCTCCGAGCGTCTCGACGACTTGTGGCGCAACCTGGCGGTCGCCGGGGCGCTCCTGAGCGCGCCGCGACGCGCCGACTCGATCGAGGCGAAGATCCGGGACGATCTCGGTGGCGTGCCGGCATCGCGTCGCGCTTCGACGCCCCCCCGCGTCGCGCTGATCGTCTGGAACGACCCACCGATCGCGGCGGGGTCGGGGAGCTTTCTGGACGACCTGCTCTCCATCGCCGGAGGCGTCAACGCCCTCGGCGACGTCCCCGGAGCCTGGCCACGGATCTCGATCGAGACGCTCGTCCACCGAGATCCCGAGGTCGTGCTCTGGTTCCCCCAGCTCGACGAGCAGCCCGATCTCGATGCCGATCCCCGCTGGAGGATCATCCCCGCGTTGGCCCGGGGCCACGCCGTCACCCTTCGAGGCTCCCACTTCGAGAGGCCGGGACTCGATGTCGCCGAGGCGGCGCGGGAACTGGCCCAGGTCCTTCAAGCACACGCTCAATCCCTCAGCACGGAGGAACGATGACGCTCATCGACTCGCTGGCCCGTTACGCCAACTCCACGCTCATCGCGGTCGTCGCCCTCGCATGCGGGTCCGTGTCCGCCATGGCGCAGCAGGATCCGGTCGCGCTCGAGGAGCTGCTGGTGACCGTCCATCGGACACCGATCCCGCTCCGGGCGATCTCCGCCAACGTCACGGTCCTGGAGGGGGAGGAGCTCGAGGAGGCCGGCTATGTCTCCGTGATCGACGCGCTGCGGACCGTCCCGAGCCTCGCCGTCGCGCAGTCGGGGTCGTTCGGATCGCTGGCCTCGGTCTTCCTCCGAGGGGGTGAGTCGGACTACGTCGCCGTGCTGATCGACGGCGTCCAGGTCAACGAGCCGGGCGGTCGGTTCGACTTCGCGCACCTCCCGCTCCAGCAGATCGACCGGATCGAGATCGTCCGGGGTCCCTCGAGCGCGACCTACGGCTCGGACGCCGTGAGCGGCGTGGTCAACATCATCACCCGGACGGGGGACGGCGCGGCCCGCGTCCACGCCAAGGGCAGCGGTGGGACGTACGGCTCGTGGCGCGGCACGGCGGGGGTCGAGGGTGGGTCCGAGGACGTCTCCTACGGGTTCTCCGCGACCCGATTCCGCTCCGATGGCACGCTGCCGGTCAACAACGACTACCGGAACACGTCGTTCAACGGCAGGGTCGACATCCAGCCGGACGATCGGACCCAGCTCACGCTCTCCGCGCACTACGTCGACCACGTGTACCACGTTCCCACCGACGGAGGCGGGGCGGTGGTCGACGACAACGCGTTCTCCTTCGGCGATGACCTGACGCTCGGGCTCACGGCACGCCGCGAGGTGGCGGACGCGGTCGCGTTGGAGCTCGCGCTCTCGACGCGGGACTCGGAGGCGGGGACCAACGACCTACCGGACGGCCCGGCGGACTCGCTCGGCTTCTTCGCGCTCCAGAGCCTCGACGACGTACGCCGTGCCGCGGCCGACGTGCGAGCGCACTTCGATCTCGGGTCCGCCGGTCGGGCGACGGCCGGGTTCGAGCTCGAGGGTCAGCGTCTCCGAGGCGTCAACGAGTCGGACTCGGAGTTCGGTCCGTCCTCCGGATCGAGCGAGGAGACGCGAACGAACCGGGCCTACTATGCCAAGTGGCTCGGATCGTGGGGCGCGCTCGCGACCGACGCCTCGCTCCGATTCGAGGACAACGAGACGTTCGGCGGTCTCACCACGTACAGCGTCGGCTCCGCGTACTACCTGGAGAGCAGTCGCACCAAGCTGCGGGCGAGCGTCGGGCGCGGCATCAAGGAGCCCACGCTGTTCGAGAACTTCGCCACGGGCTTCGCGGCCGGGAATCCGGATCTCGATCCCGAGACCTCGATCGGCTGGGAGCTCGGCGTCGATCAGTTCTTCGCCGACGGTCTGGCGCGGGTTTCGGTGTCGTACTTCGACCAGAGCTTCGAGAACCTGATCCAGTTCACGTTCACGCCTCCCGATCCCGGCGACCCGAACTTCTTCAACGTCGCGGCCGCCGACACGAGAGGGATCGAGGCGGAGGCCGCCGTGCGTCTCTCGCGCTTCGAGCTCATGGTCGGCTATACCTATCTCGATGCCAACGTGACGGACTCGGGCTTCGATGAAGACGCCGACGCGAACTTCGTCGAGGGCGAGCGACTTCTGCGCCGTCCCGAGCACCAGCTCGCCGCGCAGGCTCGCGTCCGCGGCGGAGACCGGGCGGTCGGCGGCGTCGGTTTCCGCTACGTCGGCGATCGGATCGATCGGGACTTCTCCGACTCTCCGGCGCCCCGCGTCACGCTGCCCTCGTACGTCGTGATCGATGCGTTCGCGGACGTGACCGTCGCGAGAGGCTCGGCCGGAGCGCCTTCGCTCACGGTCACGGGTCGGATCGAGAACCTGTTCGACGAGGCGTATTCGGAGATCCAGGGGTTCCCCGCGCGCGGGCGGACGATCTGGCTCGGGGGAGGCCTCGCGTTCGGAGGGGGACGATAAGTGGTGACCGAGCCTCGTCGATCGGCGACCGGAGCGGGTGTCCGAGCGCGCCGGCGCTCCCCTGACGAGCTCCGGGTGGTCTCGCTGATCGCGAGCGGTACCGAGATCGTGGACGGACTCGGCATGGGCTCGACGTTGATCGGCGTGTCCCACGAGTGCGATTACCCGCCGTTCGTCCGAGCGCTGCCGAGCTTCTCGAGGGCCAAGGTGGACGCGACGGCCACCAGCTTCGAGATCGACGCCGACGTCCGTGCCCTGGCCGCGTCCGGCGAAGCCGCCTACGAGCTGGACGTGTCCGCGATCGAGGAGGCGCGTCCCGACGTCGTCGTGACGCAGGACGTGTGCGACGTCTGCGCCGTGGCGTTGCCGGACGTCTCCGCCGCGGTCGGCGCCCTCGAGCTGTCGGGCACGGCCGTGTGTCCTCTCACGGCGGTGGATCTCGACGGGGTCTTCGCCGACTACGTCGCGGTCGCTCGTGCGCTCGGCGTGCCCGAGCGCGGCGAGCGGCTCGCGGCGCGGGTGGCCGACGAGCTCGACGACATCCGGGACGCGGTCGCGGGTGTCGAGCGCAGACCGCGGGTCGCCTTCGTGGAATGGCTGGATCCGCCGATGATCGGCGGCGGCTGGATACCCGAGCTGGCGTTCATCGGCGGAGTCCAACCCGTGATCATCGACCGACCGGCTCGCTTCGTCACCGTCGACTGGGAAGACGTCGCGGCGGAGGACCCGGACTTCGTGGCGATTCTACCCTGCGGGTTCACGACCCGGCGTGGCCTGGCCGAGTGTCGCGAACCGAGCGTGCTCGAGGGACTGCGATCGGTCCGGGCCGTCCGGGAAGGACGGTGCATCGTCTTCGACGGACACTCGTACTTCAATCGGCCGGGTCCCCGACTCGCCGAGGGCGTCCGTGTCATGGTCGAGGCGATCCACGGCATTCGCGTACCGGGGCCTCCTCGGAGCGTGGACCCGGCGTACGAGGCGGCAGCCCAGGATGAGAACGCGGCTCACGACAAGACCGACGAACCCTTGATCGGTCGCCGCTGATCGGCGCCAGATCGCGCTTGCGTGGCGGGGGTGCCCTCCCCAGGCTGCCGGGACTTCGAGGTTCCGTAGCCAAATGCGACGGTACCGTCGGGCAGGAATGCGAACGCTCATCACCGTGAGCGCCAGGACCGTTCCCTGCCGGGGAAGGAGGTTCGACCGTGGAAGTTGCCGCCGCCCAAGCCGAGCTCCGCGCTTCGTATTTGAACGGAGGTCCGGGTGCGGTGGTCTCGGGCTTCGTCTGGTTGGCCGCAGCGGTCGTCGCGACGAGCTCGGGCGTGCCAGCGGGGTTTGCGGTGCTGTTCTTCGGCGGCATGGGAATCTTCCCGTTGGGGACGCTGATCGTCCGTACCCTGTTCCGTCGCGGTCCGCCGTCTCGGGACAACCCGGGCGGACGCACGGTCATCGAGACGGTCTTCCCCATGATGGGTGGGTTTCTGGCAGCTTGGATTCTCATGCCGCACCGCCCGGAGTTGGTCTTTCCGCTGGCCGCGATCGCCGTCGGCGCGCACTACTTCGGCTTCCGCACGGCCTATGGCGATGCCGTCCATTGGGTCCTCGCCATCGTGATATGTGGCGTGGGGCTTGGCACGGTCTTCGTCGGGGTCCCGGATGGGTCGACGGTTCCCTTCGTCATCGCGGCGGTCGAGGTCGCGTTCGGCTTGTGGCTCACGTTGAAGGAAGCGTCTCGACGGCCCCCGAGCGCGGCCCATTCGGCTCGGTAACGTCTGCCGGGTGCCGCAGTGTCCGATCCGGACACGGATGGGATCGCGGTGGGGATCTGCCTACATGCCCGCGCGCTGCGCGGCCCGCGACACCCGCCAGGGGTTCCACGGATCCCGATAGCTGGATCGGGTGAAGATCTCCATGAGCTGGGAGTAGCTGCGGATCACTCTGAGGTAGACGCCGACGTAGATCGGCATGATGGGCACGTACAGCGTGAGCGCTGCGACGCGCCGGTTCAGGCTGGTGCCGACGCCGGCCCACACCAGACCCCACTGGATCACGTTGGCGCCCACGTAGAGAGCCCAGTTGATCACGAGGAGGTACGGCCACACCGGACGCGGGACGAACGCCAGCAACTGAATGGCGTAGACCCACCACTTCAGGTTCATGACGAAGTTGAAGAAGATGTTGTCCAGCGAGGAGATGAAGTCGGTGGTGCGGAAGTTGGCCACCGGGTTGAGCAGATCGCGGTGCTTCCGCATGCGGAAGCGAACCATGGACCGGTACCAACGGTAGCGCTGCCGCGACAGCGCCTTGAAGCGGACCGGGACGTTGGTGTAGGCGATCGCGTCGGGGGCGTGACGGATCTTCAGCCCCAGCTTCCGGATCTTGAGCGTGATGTCGCCGTCCAGCCCGGGTCCCACATCCCATCCCTTGAGGCGCTCCAGCGTCTGGCGCGGAAAGGCGCCGAACGCGCCGGAGACGATCCGCATGATCCCGAGCTGGGAGGCGACCGTGCGCGCGACCGTGATCGTCTTCAGGTACTCGATCGCCTGGAGCCGGGTAGCCAGGCTCGCCGACTGGTTCGCGACCCGGATGTCGCCGCCGACGGCTCCTACGTCTTCCTCCAGATAGAAGGGGAGGATGACCTGCTCCAAGGCCCGCGGGTCCAGCTCGGTGTCCGCATCCAGATGAACCACGTACCGTCCGCGAGCGCGGCGGAGCCCCGTGTTCGCCGCGGAGGCCTTTCCCCCGCGGACCCGATGCCGGATGTAGTCGTCGATCTTGCCCTGCTCGAGCAGCCGGCGGCAGATGGCGCTCGTCGCGTCGTCCGATCCGTCATCGATGACGATGAGCTCGAACCGGCGATACGTCTGCTTTTGCAGCGAGCGCGCGAGCGCGGGCAGGTGGGCCCCCTCGTTCTTCCCGGGCGCGATGATCGAGACGAGCGGGCGCTCGCGGAACATTCGCTCGCGAGCGGCTTCGACCTTACCCCGCCCGAGTCCCTTCCAGCGGATCCAGTGCAGCAGGACCGTGCCGTCCAGGATCGTGTAGCGGAGGAAGTCGATCAGGAAGAACGGCCAGAAGTAGAGCAGCCAATTCGTCAGGCTCAGCTCGCCGACGAAGTCCGACAGCGCATCGAGGATCTCAAGCGGCATGTCGGCCGAGCATGCGGTCGAGCGTACCGTCGAGATCGAGGTCCTTCGTGATCGACTCGATGGCGAAGGTCACGTTCGGAGGGTCGCTCAGGCTCCCCTGGAGGAGCTCGGCGATGCCGCCCTCGAGGCGCTCGACCGCGGTTTCCGCCGCGTCGACGCCCGTCTCCGTGAGCACGATCGCGAACAACGAGTTGTTCGGCGTCGCGATGTAGTCGGACGTCCGCATGATCGATACGACGGTCTCGAGCAGTTGCTCGAGCAGCTCGCCGGTCCGCTCGCCCAGCTCGAGGTACGCGCCCTGGAGCCCGACCAGGTTGACGAGCACCAGTGCCGATCCCGGCTCGGTGCGGTACCGCTCGTGGCGAGCGGCCTCGCCCGCCACCAGCGTGCGGAACGAATCGAACGGCAGGACCCTGCCGCTGCGGCTCAGCACACGGCCCACGGTCTCGTCGACGCCGTAGATCGCCAGGTTGCGCCCCAGCGCGGTGACCGTGTAGCGCCGATAGTACCGCTCCCCCTGCATGTCGGGCGGGGCCGAGTGGCCGCACTGATAGCAGGCGCTGACCACGTCCGCCTCGTGGAACTCGTTCTCGCACTCGCGGCACTGATACACGATGGCCGGCTTGTCGTAGTCCGTCCCGAGGTGGCGGAGCAGATGCTCGCACTTCGGACACACGAGTCGGCCTTCGTACTCGAAGTCCGACATCGGTCCGGTATACGCGCACCGGAAATGGTGCACCCAGTCCTGGACGAGCAGGTCGGCCGACGTGCAGCGCGGGCACGTCTCCTGGAAGTTCAGGAACGCGCAGTTGCACGATGAGCACGAATGCGTGCGAGCCACGAACTCGCCTTCCAGTAGCTGTCGCTCGGCGAGGAGCATCAGCAGTCGGGCCACGTCGCCGTCCGCCGAGTCCGCCAGGGGCTCGAGCCGGTCGTACGTCCAGCCCGCCGGGTGCAGCACGGTCTGACGGGGCGCGAACGTACCCCCCCGGACGGCCAGGAAGCGGAGGACTCGGACGGTCGGGTCCAGATCGCCTCCGCTGTGCACCGGGCTCAACTGGCCCGCTCGCTGCCCGATGGCGCGCAGCTCGGCCTCGACGTCGTGCCCGGGTCGCGCGGGCTCCGCATCGCGATCCCAGATCGCATCGACGCCGTACGTGAGCGCTTCCGGAAGCGGCTCGGCGCCGCGTCGGACCAGCAGGACGGGCTTGAGGTAGATCGCGGGGTCGGGGTGACGGCGGATCTGGCCCAGCAGGCCGAGGGCGTCCTCCGGATCCTCCCCGGGCACGAGCACGAAGCAGGCGGCCGATCGGACGCCCTCGGGCGCGGGGGCCATGATGGCCCCCAGCGGCTCGGTGGCGTCGATCTCCGAGCGAAGCGGCACGATGTCCGCAGCGTACAATCCAGGGTTCATTTGCGGCCTCGCACCTCGATCGAGAGCTCGTTGAACTGCCGCCAGAGCGAGGCTTCCGCCTCGCTGGTCGGACGCACCCGGGCCAGCAGCACCGCCGCGACGGGCTGGTAGCCATCCCACTTCTTCTCGGAGAACTGCTCGCCCGCGGCCAGCGTGGCCTCGACGACGCCGTCCGAGATCGTCCCAT
>JAKSCH010000541.1 GCA_022360695.1 Gemmatimonadota bacterium | reverse complement strand
GGTCGGCGACGTTGGAGGAGAAGTTGGTGTTGGCGAACTCGCCCTCGCTGTGGCCCAGGCCGGTGAAGTCGAAGCGCAGCACGGCGATGCCCCGGGCCGCCAGGCCGGCGGCGATGCGCGAGGCGGCGAAGATGTCCTTGGTGCAGGTGAAGCAGTGGGCGAAGAGGGCCACCGCGTCGCGCCGGCCCTTGGGCTGCTCGAAGCGGGCCGCGAGCTGCTGGCCGTCGGCGCCGGCGAAGGTGAGTTTCTCGCTGGTGAAAGTCATGCTGCTCCCCAGACTAGAACGGTTCGCCGGGGATTAGGTCACGCCGGCCCGGCCAAGGCAATGTGGCCGGCAAACACGCTTTCGTGCGCCCCTGTGCCCTCGCATGCCCCTTTGGCGCCCTTCACAGGCGAGCGCAAACAGGCTCTAGTGCCGCCTGGCGTCACATGAGAGTCGAGGAGAACGGCATGACGGCAGAACCGGCCGGCAAGAAAGGCGTGGAGGTGCTGGAGAAGCGCACCCCCTTCCAGGGCTACTTCCGGATCGACACCTACACCCTGCGCCACGAGAAGTTCGACGGCGGCTGGACCGCCCCCATGACCCGCGAGCTCTTCGAGCGCGGTCATGCCGCCGCCGTGCTGCCCTACGATCCGGCGCGGGACTGCGTGGTGCTGATCGAGCAGTTCCGCATCGGCGCCTACGCGGCCGGGGTCGATCCCTGGATGATCGAGGTGGTGGCCGGCATCATCGACGAGGGCGAGGATCCCGAGGACGTGGTGCGCCGCGAGGCGCTGGAGGAAGCCGGCTGCGAGATCGGCGAACTGCTGCCCATCGGCACCTTCCTCCTGACCCCGGGCGGCAGCTCCGAGACGCTGGCCATTTATTGCGGCCGGGTCGACAGCGCCGGCCTCGGCGGCATTTACGGTCTCGACCACGAGGGCGAGGACATCCGCTGCTTCACGGTGCCGACCGAGGAGGCCCTGCCGCTGGTCATGGCAGGCCCCTGCCCCAACGCCAACGCGGTGATCCCCTTGCAGTGGCTGCTGCTGAACCGCACCGAACTCCGGCGGCGCTGGGCACCGGCAGTACCTTGATCCCT
>JAKSCH010000282.1 GCA_022360695.1 Gemmatimonadota bacterium | reverse complement strand
TGCCGGCAATTTTTTTTTGACGATTCGTCCCTTGACAAACGAAATCGACCGCGCGCCGTTTTCCACAAGCGCGGGCGAAATTCAACATACTGTCATCTCGCTGTAATAATTGAGATAATCGTATGGGAAAATCTTCCTGCCCAGGCGCTGGAAAATCCTACTCTTCGTGACCTTCTACGATCAGCAGTTCGCCGCGCGCGATCTGCTGGCGGATTTGTCGCGCCTGCGTGTATTCCGGCGAATGGTAGCAATCGAGCGCGGCCTGGTAGGAGGGGAACTCGATGACCACATGGCGGCCGCGGGCGGGTCCCTCGACCGCATCGTGCCCTCCGCCGCGAACCAGAAACTTCGCGCCGAAGCGCTCATAGGCCGGCGTGGCCGTGGCGATATAGTCCGGGTAGCGCTCGGGATCGTCGACGTCCACATGCGCGACCCAATACCCCTTCTTAGCCATCATCCTCACTCCCAAGTGCGTGCTCGATTTCCTCGCCGATCGCCAGCGCCGCCGCGCGTGGATCGGCAGCTGCGACGATCGGGCGCCCGACCACCAGGTGGCTGGCGCCCGCTTTGATCGCCATCGCCGGCGTCATCGTGCGCTTCTGGTCTCCCGCTCCCGTTCCGGCGGGGCGGATGCCCGGCGTGACGATCGCCATATCCGAGCCGACGGCGTCACGCACGGCGACGATCTCCTGCGGCGAGCAGACGATGCCGTCCATGCCGGCGGCGCGTGCGTCGGTGGCGCGCGCGGCGACAAGCGCTGCAGCACCCTGCGCGTAGCCGGCGGCGGCGACATCGGCATCGTCCATCGACGTGAGCACCGTCACGGCGAGGAGCCCCGGCCCGCTTGAGCTACCGCCGCCCGCATCGTGTCGCGCCGCCACTGCGGCACGCATCGCCTTGGGATAAGCGTGGATCGTGGTGAAGGTCACGCCGAGCCAGGCGACGCTCTCCACGCCGCCGGCTATCGTGTTGTCGATGTCCAGGAGCTTCATGTCGAGGAAGACACGCTTGCCGTCGGCGACGAGCTTTGGGATCGGCGCCAGCCCGCCGGCAAAGGCGAGCTGCATGCCGATCTTGTAGAACGACACCGCCTCGCCAAGCGCGGCGACGAGCGCGGCGGCCTCGTCCACGCTCTTTACGTCAAGCGCCACGATCATCCTGTCGCGGGCGTCGCGCGGTGAGAGCTCGGCGCGCATGCTCTAGAGCTTTCTCAGCGCCACATGCGTGACCGCATGGTCGGCATCCTTGGAGAGGATCAGAT
>JAKSCH010000085.1 GCA_022360695.1 Gemmatimonadota bacterium | reverse complement strand
GCAGCTCGGCTTCACGGCGGACGGTCCGGCCGCCATCTTCCCGATCCCCGACGACGTCACCGACGTGTACATCGGTGGCGAAGAGCTGGTTCTCATCAGAGATCGGTAGACATCCCAATGGCGGAAAACTTTCGCAATTTCATCGCGGGCGAGTGGACCGAGCCCGCGAGCGGCGCCTACATCGAGAATCGAAACCCGGCCCGAACCGCCGAGCTCATAGGTCTGTTCCCGGACACCGATCCGTCCGAGCTCGACGCGGCCGTCGCGTCGGCCCGGCGCGGCTTCGAGGCCTGGTCTCGAACGCCCGCCCCCGAACGCGGTCTGATCCTCAAGAAAGCCGGGGATCTCATGACCGAGGCCAAAGAAGAGCTCGCCGGAGTCATGACCCGCGAGATGGGGAAAGTCCTCGACGAGACCCGCGGCGATGTTCAGGAGGCGATCGACACGGCGTACTACGCGGCCGTCGAGGGGCGCCGACTGTTCGGCCACACGGTCCCGTCGGAGCTGCGAGACAAATGGGCCATGTCGTTTCGACGCCCGATCGGAGTGTTCGGGATCATCACGCCGTTCAACTTCCCGGTGGCGGTGCCGAGCTGGAAGATCTTTCCCGCTCTCCTGTGCGGGAACAGCATCATCTACAAGCCCTCGGAGGATGTGCCCCACGCGGCCCATCGCTTCGTCGAGATTCTGCTCGAAGCCGGGTTGCCACCCGACGTCGTCCAGCTCGTTCACGGACGTGGAGAGACGATCGGTCGCGCGATCGTGGAGCACCCGGGCGTCCCGGGTCTGTCGTTCACGGGCTCGACCGAGACCGGGAGCGCGATCGGTGAGGTCGCGGGTCGGATGCACAAGCGCCTCTCGCTCGAGATGGGCGGGAAGAACGCGCAGATCGTGATGGCCGACGCCGACATGGACCTGGCGATCGAAGGGGTGCTCTGGGGGGCCTTCGGCACGACGGGGCAGCGCTGCACGGCGACCAGCCGGCTCCTGCTCCAGCGGGAGATCCACGACGAGTTCGTGGAGCGACTCGTGTACGAGGCGCGAACCCTCGAGCTCGGAGACGGGCTCGAGGCGCGCACCGACGTGGGGCCGATGATCCACGAGGCGGCTCGCGACAAGTGCGAGCGCTACGTCGCGATCGCGAGGGAACAGGGCGCTACCGTGGCGACCGGTGGAGCGCGTCCGGATGGGCCGGGGCTCTCGGAGGGGTGGTTCTACGAGCCGACCGTATTGACAGGCGTGCGCCGCGACCACCGAACGGCCGTCGAAGAGATCTTCGGTCCCGTGCTCTCCGTCCTCTCGTTCGATGACCTGGACGAGGCGATCGCGATCAACAACGAGGTGCGATACGGGTTGTCGTCGTCGATCTATACCTCGAACGTGAACACGTCGTTTCGCGCGATACAGGAGCTCGACAACGGCATCACGTACGTGAACGCGCCCACGATCGGTGCCGAGGCGCATCTCCCGTTCGGCGGGGTCAAGGGGACCGGCAACGGCCACCGCGAGGGCGGGTGGGAAGTATACGAGTTCTACACCGAGACGAAGGTCGCGTACGTCGACTACAGCGGACGGCTCCAGCGGGCGCAGATCGATGTCGACTGGTGACCGCTCGGGCGCCGTGACAGTCGGTTGAGAGCGAGGCGCATCGTGTTCGCGAAACCGACGCACTTCCCGAGGCGAACGGGCGGGTGGCACGGGTTGTCTCACCGGTAACGGTTCGAAGGCGAGCCCGTGGCCCCGCTGGCGAGATGAGCACATGGAAGACGGACGCACAGAGCTGGGCTCGACGGCCGCCCCCGGGTCGACCGAGGCCGCGGCGCCGACCGAAGCACGCTCGAGCACGGGGCGCGACGGTCGGACGTCCCGCCGCCGGGCCGGACCGTCGATCGGCCGGTGGATGTGGGAATGGACGAAATCGATCTTCGTGGCGCTCGTGCTGTTCATCACGGTGCGCACGTTCATGGTCGAGGCGTTCCAGATCCCCACGGGGTCGATGGAGAACACGCTCCTGGTCGGCGATTTCCTGCTGGTCAACAAGATGGTCTACGGCGCGGAAATTCCCGGGACGGACATGGAGCTCCCCGCATTCGGTGATCCGGCGCGCGGCGACGTCATCGTCTTCGAGCCGCCGCCTTCGGCCGAGCAGCCGCCCCGCACGAACTACGTCAAGCGGATCGTGGGGGTGCCGGGCGACACCCTCGAGATGCGCCGCGCCAAGCTGCTCGTGAACGGCGTCCCGACAGACGAGCCCTACGTGAAGCCCGCGCTCACCCGAGATACGCCCAGTGCCCACTTCTCGTGGCAGGGCAAATACCTGACGAGCGATGACCGCCGCCGGCGCTATCGACCCACGCGAGACAACTGGGGTCCGCTCGTCGTGCCCTCGGACAACTACTTCGTGATGGGGGACAACCGCTCGAACTCGGAAGACTCTCGCTACTGGGGGTTCGTGCCCAAGGACGCGATCAAGGGGCGGCCGATGGTCGTCTACTATTCCTACGACCGAAAGCGCACCGGCTCGGCCCCCTGGCTCACGGAGATCCGCTGGGACCGCATCTTCAAGGGGATCCGATAGTGCATTCGCGGCGCACCCCGCGGTGAGGATCTTCGAGCGCTACCTCGAGGACATCGGTCGCGAGCGGTTGCTCGACCAGGAAGAGGAGGTCGAGCTCGCCCGTCGGTGCCGGGCCGGCGACGCGGCGGCGAGGAAAAGACTGGTCGCGGCGAACCTTCGCTTCGTGGTCTCGGTCGCCCGTCAGTACACGGGCCGCGGCGTCGACCTGCCCGACCTGGTCAACGAGGGGAACTTGGGGCTGGTGCGGGCGGCGGACCGATTCGATCCGGATCGCGGCGTCCGATTCGTGAGCTATGCGCACTTCTGGATCCGACGAGCCATGTCCCAGGCGATCGCGCGGGACGAAGAGCGAGCGCCGGCGGACGCTCCCCGGCGACGCCGCGTCTCGCTCGAAGAGCCGCCCCCCGGGGGCGTGCGCGCGTTGGCCGAAGTGCTCCCCGATGAGCGGACCGCGGGCACGGAGGCCGCCCTCGAGCGCGCCGGTCTCCGCCGCGCGCTCGAGGCGACGTTCCTGGATCTTCCCGAGCGCGAGCGCTCCGTGTTGCGCGCGTACTTCGGTCTCGAGGGGGACGGGGCCCGCACGCTCGACCAGATCTCGCGGGACCTCGGCGTGACGCGCGAGCGGGCGCGACAGCTCAAGGAGCGGGGGCTGGCTCGAATCCGGGCCTCGGTCGCGCGGCATGGGCTCGACGCCTACGCGGAGCCTCCGTCCCGACGCCCGAATCGGAGCCGACGGGAGGTCCTCTCCCGCCCGTAAATACGGGCCAAACCCGCGATTGACTTCCCCTGACGCCTCGAATAGCTTGACCGGCTGTCACGAGCTTGGCCAGCCGCCCTGCCGGGCGGTTTTTTTTCAGATAGGTGTCAGTCCGGCGGTCGATCGACCGCCCACGGTGCGGATACGATGAAGACCTATTCGGTGAAAGCGAGCGAGATCGAGCGCGACTGGTTCGTGGTGGATGCCGCGGACCGCGTACTCGGCCGTCTGGCCACCGATATCGCGCGGGTTCTCCGCGGCAAGCACAAACCGACCTACAGCACGCATCTCGACACCGGCGATTACGTCGTGGTCGTCAACGCGGAACAGGTGCGGCTGACGGGAAACAAGGCGGATCAGAAGGCATACTTCCGGCACTCCGGATACATGGGCGGCGAGCGGTTCATCCCGTTTCGAAAGATGCAGGAGACCCACCCCGAGCGTGTCATCCGGCTCGCCGTGAAGGGCATGCTGCCCAAGAACGCCCTGGGCAGACAGATGCTCAAGAAACTCAAGGTGTACGCGGGTCCGGAGCACCCGCACGCGCCGCAGAGCCCGCAGCCGTTCGAGACGGTGCCGAGCTAGGACCCGGAGGAGACGAGCGTTGGCTGGAGAGTCCGTACAAGCGGTCGGTCGAAGAAAGACGTCGGTGGCGCGGATCACGATGCGCCCCGGTGGAGGGGCGGTGGTCGTCAATGGGAAGCCCATAGAGGCCTACTTCACGATCCCGCGACATCGCTCGCTGATCGAGGCGCCGCTCGAGGTCACCGAGTCGGCCGGCACGTACGACGTGGCCGTTCGGGTTCGGGGCGGCGGGATCACGGGTCAGGCGGAGGCCGCACGGCTCGGAGTCGCGAGGGCGCTCCTCAAATTCGATGAGGAACGGCGCTCCACGCTCCGTGCGCACGGCATGCTGACGCGCGACGCTCGGATCGTCGAGCGCAAGAAGCCGGGACGACCGAAGGCGCGGAAACGCTTCCAGTTCTCCAAGCGATAAGCGGAAGGCGACGACAAGCAGAATGGATGTCGGTTTGAAGGACCTCTTGAGGGCCGGCGTGCACTTCGGGCACCAGACGCATCGGTGGAACCCGAAGATGCGCAAATACATCTTCGCCGAGCGTGGCGGGATCTATCTCATCGACCTCAAGAAGACGCTTCGGGACCTGGAGCGGGCCCAGGAGCTCGTCCGGCGGACCGTCATGGATGGCAAGTCCGTCCTGTTCGTCTGCACGAAGCAGCAGCTCGCCCCGGCCGTTCGTGCCGAGGCGGAACGCAGCGGCTCGTTCTACGTGACCGAGCGCTGGCTCGGCGGCATGCTGACGAACTTCCAGACGATCAAGAAGAACATCCGTCGCCTGAAGGACCTCGAGCGTGGTGCCG